>JAFVPG010000289.1 GCA_017505415.1 Lentisphaeria bacterium
AATCACAGCAGAAGTTAAGCCGCTCTATTTCTGAATTGCAAAAAAACAAACTGCCGGTCTCAAAGCATTTCAAACAACATTTTTCTACAGCAATAACTGCTTACAACAATGGAATTGCCGCATTCAATAAATCCGATTATTCAAAATGTGATAATTTTTTTGTTGAGGCTGAAAATTCCATTCAATGGCTGAATGATAATCTTCCAAAATATTATGAATTGCAGAAAAAAAACAGTGAAATTGCCAAATTTCAGGAAATACTGTTTGATTTTGATAAAGATTTTATGCAGAAATCCGATTATCAGGATGTTATTTATGCAGAAAATTCATTCAGAAATTATAAAGACAGTAACTTTTCATATAAACTTGCCCTCGCCGTAAAATGTATTGAAGAGTACAAAAAAACACTGAAATCTGTATGTCTGGCAAATTTTGATTCCATCTGCACTTCCGCACGAGATTCAGTGAAACAAAAAAATTGGAAAAAGACAGTCAGCAAATGCGATCTGATATTATTCGCAGCTCCTGAAAATAATGAATTCATACAGCTCAGAAAAACAGCTGAACACAATTTGAAAATTCAGAAAATTTCTGATACTGTCAAAGCATACAAAGATATTCCAAATCAAATACTTCCACTGATCCATGATTTTATAAAATTAAGCGATTCATCACCTCTGACAGACAATGAATTTGTAACCAATGAAATCATAAATATATATGACCTTTTTCTGCAATCACCGCAAAAAGATGAAATCCTGAAAAATCTCAAAGAAAATAATAAACTGCGACAATTTCTCAAACAACATAAGCTGATCAGAAGATTGCTGTTGACAAATTTAAAATTGCAGTCAATCGGATATGAACCTTTAAAGCTAAAGCTCCAACTGCGGAATATCACAACTATCCAAGACAATAACAACACTGATTATCCGATAATGCTTTTTTCTCCGGCACAGAGAATCGGAAGAAAATATCAAAATGCTAAAACTTTTGTTGCTTTTATCGGAGATAGAATAAGACTTGAAAATGGCAATTATTTAATTGAAGATATAAAAAATAACGATGAAATCATTCTGCGGGACCGATTCAATAGAAAAATCACACTCCGCAAAAATGAAACTGCATATTCATCTGTCCCATATCTGAAATTACTTGATCAACTCAACGGAACTGAAATAACTGTAAAAGAACATTCAAGATTCACTTTAAGATATGAAAATACAGAATCTTTCAGATTCTCAATCCGCAAGATAGACGTTAAGCAGAAATCAGTATTGATCCTTGACATAAAAACTTCAAAATTTTATGAATTAAGTTCAAAAGGTCTTGTTCAACGCTGAAAACGTTTAATGAGTTCACTTTGTGAAATTTCAATGATAGTCGGACGCCCGTGCGGACACAATGTCCCCTGCTCGCACTGTCTCAACTGTTTCAGCAGAAGCTGTGCGCCTTCAATGGTGATATTATCATGAAATTTTACCGCCGCCTTGCATGCTGCCTGAGCGATTTTTTCAGCTGCAACAGTGCTTTTGGTACTGTTATTTTCCACAAGTTCATTCAACATTTCCTCAAAAAATCCGTCGCAGTCAGTGGTCGGAAAATCTGTCGGAACAGCATTAAGCAAAAATGTTCTGCCTCCCATAGGCTCAATATCAAATCCGAGCTTTTCAAAAGTTTTCAAATTACGCTGAAGCAGAGTTGAATATTGCAGCGGCAGTTCAAGTATTTGCGGAATCAGCAGAGCCTGTGCCGCAGTATTTTCTGCATGTTTTTTCATAAGTCTTTCAAACATAACACGTTCATGAGCTGCATGCTGATCCATTATCTTTAATGAATGATTTGAACTTTCACAAAGGATATAACTGTTGTCAAGTATTCCGATAATACGGTCGGGAATATTTTCATTTTCTGCAAGCGGAGAAGAAATGTAAACATTTTCTGACTCTTCATCTGCATCACTGTCATAATTAACTGCTTGAGGTTCAATCTGCTGTGGCATTTTCGGGAAATCCGGCAAATCTGTCATCAAACTTGCAAGCAAATCATTATCAGAAAGATTTTTTCCATATTTCTTCTCTTCCTTCAAAGGTTTCTCCTGCGGGACTTCAGGAGGAGTAAACTGCAATTCAGGAACAGAAACAGGAGTATATGTTTTGCTTGCATCATTAAAAATGGAGTCCATTGACACTTTTCCGTTATTGAAAAGCATAAAATCCTCCACTGCATTTGAAGTTGCAGTGACATTGCCGGAAAGAGTATTTTTTATTGCTTTTTCAACTTCACTTGAAATAACAAACTCCTGCTTGAAACGTATTTCGCGCTTGGCGGGATGAACATTAATATCAAAATGGTCAGCTGGCAGAGACAAAAAAAGAATACATGGATTGTACCGCCCTTTTTCCAATGCGGCATACCCGTTGCGTATTCCTCTGAAAATGGCAAAAGATTCAACTTTACGGTCATTGACAAACGTTCGTTGTGCAAGACGGGTACTTTTGGTAAATCCGGGTTTTGCGATAAAACCGGTTATTGCCAGCGGTCCATTCTGATAATTTACCGGAATCATCTCATTCTGAAACTCTTTGCCGAAAATCGTACGCAATCTTGAATCATAAGTGTCCGATGCCGGCGACTGAAAAACCGTTTTGCCGTCAGCGATCAGAGTAAAAGCGATTTGCGGAAAAGGTATCGAAAGATTCAATATCGTCTCCTCAATATGCTGCTGTTCTGTGGCATTTGATTTCAAAAACTTTTTTCGGGCGGGAATATTGAAGAAAAGCTCTTCCACCCGGATACATGTACCCTGCGAAAAACCGACCGGAGAACTTGAAATGAATCTGCCGCCATGTACAACAACACTGGCACCTTCAAAAGCATCACGGCTTTTACTTTTTATGGTAAATTTTGAAATAGATGCAATCGACGGGATCGCCTCCCCTCTGAAACCGAGAGTGGAAATGGAAAAAATATCTTTTTCTTCAAAAATCTTGCTTGTTCCGTGCATTTCAAGAGCCAGCAATACATCATCTCCATCCATTCCGCAGCCATTATCCGTCACCATAATAGAACGTGTCCCGGCTTTTTCTATCTCAATTTTTATGGAAGTTGCTCCGGCATCAATAGCATTTTCAACTAATTCCTTTACCACAGAGGCCGGTCTTTCAATAACTTCACCGGCGGCAATTTTATTGCTCAAATCATCCGGCATAATACGGATTTTACTCATTTTTTTCTCCTTTTGGCGAATTCAGCTGCAGCAATTCACGGAATTCAGCTTCATCTTTCAATGCTTCAAAAGCAGTCATATTTATAACAAGAGAATTATTTTTACGTCCGAGTTCAAATGCTTTTTTAAGTTCATTGACAGCAGCTTTTTTGTGATTCAATTTCACATATATCTCCGCCAGATTCAAATGCGGCTGAACAAGTTCAGGAGCGAGAATAGAGGCTTTTTTAAGTTCAGGAACTGCTTCAAAATACTTTCCCTGTGCGGCAAGAGTCTGACCGAGATTATTATAATTTATTGATCTCTGCGAATCTATTGTTACAAGAGTCCTGAAGGTTTTCTCTGCTTCTGAATATTTTTTCTGACTGAAATAAACATTGCCAAGCATCTGCAATGCGCTGATATTACGCGGGGCTTTACGCAAAAGCAAATGCAGTCTTTTTTCTGCTGCATTCAATTCATTTTCCTGAATGAGAGTATATGCCTCTCCGAGCAGGCTCTTCATCTCAGCAATTTCCATAAGTTCTTTCTGTTCTTCCAGCTGCAGCAGCTTTGACGGATTATAACTCTGTATTATAAATGTAGTCGAAAGAACGACCAATGCCAGAATCAGCAAAAGTACAAGAAATTTAATATTTTTCATGCATCAGCCTCCGTATAAGGAAAAAAACAGCGGCAGAAATGCCCTTTTGAAATCTCTTTTTCAGGCGGTATTTGAGATGAACAAAGTTTCCGGGCTTCACTTCCGAGAGATTTACAACGGTCACAGCGATCACAAAAACGGCATCCCTGCGGAAAATTTTCCGGAGAAGGAACAGTTCCTTCGATAGTCGGCAGCATTTCTTTTTCCTCTCCGAGTCTCGGCA
>JAFVPG010000005.1 GCA_017505415.1 Lentisphaeria bacterium
GCATTCTCAGCAATGCCTCAACAGGTCCGCTGGCGGTCTCATTTTATTTGCAGGGACTTGACCGCTACATCCGCAAATTCGGAGAAGATTATATTGAACGCATCCTCAATTTTATTCCCTCAAAAGAGCTTTTTGAACGGGAACGCAAGGTCGTTCTGGAAGAATACAAAGATTGCTTCACCGATCAGGTCGGTTCATATCTTTACAATCAGATGCGGATAAATTACGATTATTGCGGCGCAATCGGCTATCGAGAAGATCTTGAAAAACTGACTTATGAAGATTATCTGGAATTTCAGAAGAAAACTTTTTCTGCACCGGATAAAATGATTTATGTCGGTGACTGCGAGTTCGATTTGGATATAAAATTTGCCGCATCATCACTTCTGCGTGATTTCAAATTGAAAAACAGTACCTCTCTCCAGCTGGAAAACAAGAGTCAATTCGATGAAAAAGCCGTTGTCCATGTTCATTCACCCATTTTACCGCAAGATTTACCTTTTGCCCGTTTTGCCAGCAAGCTCCTCTCCGGCGGCATGGACAGTCCACTCTTCAAACTCATCCGGGAGGAACACGCACTTGCTTATTTTGTCTATGCAATGCCGAACATTTTGAGTATGAACTGCTGTTCATTTGACATTCTGACTCTGGTCAGCAAGGAGAACAAAGATTTCACCTTTGACCTCATCGAACAGGTTTTGAAAGAACCTGAAAAATTCGTTTCAAAAGAACGTTTTGATGATCTCTACTTTTCATACACTATCGCTCTTGAAAAAGAAGAGATCGAACGCTATATCAATGTCTCAAAATTCGTTGCCCCGTATGAGAGCAGTATAGATTATCTTTTTGATAATAAACTTCTTACATACGAAAGCATTATTGATTTCATCCGGCGTTCAGCGACCAAAACATATCATTTTTCCGATAAGAACTGATAAGAGAGAATTTTATGGAACAAATATTATGTCCGATATGCGGCTCTGCCGAAACAGTGATTTTCAAAAAATTCGATTCAGCCAATGAACACCGTACATTCCAAAAATGTACCGCATGTTCACATATTTTTGCCTCAAATTTTTCACCTGAAGTATTGGAGGAAAATTACAGTAAAGGCTACTATCCGTCACCGGATTCAGCGAAAATCACACAATGGATCAGCATAAACCGTCATATATGGCAGGATTTATGCCGGGACATATTGAAGTTCCAAAATAACGGCAAATCAATTCTTGACTTCGGAGCCGGAACAGGCGGTTTTCTTGAATCTTTTCTGGAAGTCTCTCCATATACAAAAGAAATTTATGCCGTCGAAAATGCGAAAAATGCAAAAATCAACCTGCAAAACCGCTTTCCGTCAGGAAAAATATATTCAACTCTTGAAGAATGCAGCAAATATGATTTCGACTGCATTGTTTCACTGCAATGCTTTGAACATCTTGATGAGCCATCTGCAATATGCAAAAATCTGTATGACAGACTTTCTGATGACGGGATACTGGTAATAACTGTACCGAACCGTTATTCATTAAGGACCCTTCTTTTAAAACAACGGGATGTTTTTAATATTGCCAATCCGACTCATTTGCAATTTTTCAATATAAAATCATTGACCGCCATGCTGCGCCGATGCGGATTCAAAAAAATATGCCGTCTTGCATCATTTCCGCAAAACGGCAACTTCCATAAACGCATTATAACTTTCATTATGCGCAAATTCGCCATATCAAGCGAACTGCGCTTTATCTGCCGCAAGTAATAATGCATTCAGGAAACAGAATAATTTTCCGTTTCCTGAACATGTTATCCATTACAATAATCCGGTAAAAACATCTACTGCCTTTTCCGGGAATGCAACCAGACCGAAACTCTTGGTTGAATAATGGCTGATTTCATTATTAAACATCGGTGACCATGTATAGAAATGATCCCAAACGCCCCAATAGCGCATGATTTGCAGATAAACATCTTTCGGAACAAGGAAATTTTGGGCAGGAATTGCAATCTCAAAAGTTGCAGTATCCGCAGTATGAGTGACCTTGCATTCATAATTGAGTTTCAGCGGTGCGCCGCTTCTGCTGCGGCGGGTATAAAGTATTACTTTGCCGTCGCCGGAAATGCGGTATTCATACCAATCCAGCCAGCTTTTATTAATATTCGGAGCGTACAGTTCCACATGATCCCTGATACGGATGGCATGCTGAATACGTAATTCCTCTTTTTTCATATCAAGCGGAGCTTTTTTCTGATCGCGTTTGAAAACTGCGCCGACATAAACATTTTTTTCATCGCGGAACATTTTGAAATATCCGCTGACTGCAGGATCTTTTCTACCGAAAGCATGATGATTGAGTTCAACAGCAGGAACACTATTCCAGCCGGTGTCATCCAGTTTACCGTCAATTTTTACCGGTTTATCAATGCGGTAACAGAAATAACGTTTCACACGGTCAGGCTTTGAATCATGATAATTTTTAACATTATTTATAAAAGCATTTCTGAACCAGCGTGTATAATCAGCGATACGCTTGTTTTCAAGTGAATTTTTTACAGTCATTGAATTGGCTTTTGCAAGCAAACCGACCAGTTTATCAATAACTTCAGCAGGATATTTCACATTATAAATAAATTCAGATGGCGGCAGTCCTCCATGGTTACTGACTCCATTGCTGCGGTTGTACATTGTTTGGAAAAACTCATACATTACAGGAGAGGCTTTGCCATACATATTATCACAGAAATCCTTGAGAATATCATCAATATTTCTGTCCGGATTCCACAAAAGACGGTTGAGGATATAGATTTGCGGATAATTCAGCAGTGACATGACCGGCGGCAAATATCTGGTGTGCGGATCAAAACCGCAGAAGAAATGTTCATTGCGGCATCCTTTATCCCTCATGGCTTTCAGGAATTTCTGAAATGCATGCATCTGACCGAAAGGTTCATTTTTGCAGCTGCATATATTGAACCAGAAAGAGAGACGTTCCGGCTTGTTTTTAAGTTTTTTCAACCACCAATCGACGAGCTTTATATTTTCATCATATTTATCCTGTGTCTCCATTGAATTATGGAAAACCAGTGTAACATCGACATTATCCGGGATTTCAACATTCAGCGGCGGCAGTTGATAATAGGAATATGCCAGAACTGCCAGTCTGCGTCCGGGCCAGCGTTTATTTATCGCATCGGCATAACGTTTGATATAACTGAAAATGTAATCTGACATATAACCGCCCTGCGGCCGTTTTGGGGTATGCAGTTTGGCACATTCAGGGCAGGAGCAGAAACGGTGCGGCAGAAGCCCGTCATTGGGACAGAAATAGACATGAGTTTTGTCCGGAGGCACTTCCCCGAAAAGATTTTTATCCGGTTTCTTTTCGTACAATTCAATATTTTTCAACATCTGCTGCAAAACACCTTCATTTGTATAGCAGAGAGATTTGAAATGAGTGACTTTGCGGACATTTTTTGAATCTTTGGCAAAATATTCAGGGTGCGAATCCCAATACATCTTTGCCCAGAAATACTGTGTATGGTTGGCAGTCAGAAATCCTTTTGATGAACCGTCACGGGTGGCAGCATGCCAATCATTTGCCAGCTGTTCCATTTTGCGGACCTTATAATAACGGGAGAAAAGAACACCCTCACGCTGAATGGAGCGGGGATAATCCCGCACCAGAGTTTCCGGCAGTTCCACAGTCGGATTGGCAGGAACTATCGTACCGCTGCCTTTGCTGTAAAAGCGGTCATCGGGATAATACCAGCGTATTTTCAAAAAACGTTCACAAAACTCATAAACTCCGAAAAGTGTACCTCTGTCAATGCCGTCTTTATCAAGTTCACCGCAAATAATAATATCATTTTTCCCGATTTTTATAAGCAATTCTTCAGGTTTCAGATTTTGGAAATCAGCAATATTTTTCTTTGCGAAAAGAGTTGCGCCGAGGTAAAGTTTTTTGCCATATTTGCCGGAATCTTTTTCACTGACGACAGGCAATTTCACACCGCATGATTTCTCCAAATATCTGTTCAGGAAATTTGCGGCATATTTTATGTCGCCGCCCTTCGGAAAAACCAGTTCGGCTTTGCCGTCAGGAATAACAATCACATAATCAGATTTTTGGTTATTGACAAAAACATTCTTTGCATTTACCGTACACAAAACGGCAAAAACCAACAAACTCGAAAAAATTTTCATAAGCATTCCCTTATTTTATATGTTTAATCTTTATACTCCATCCAGTTCCATGTTTTATCATTGGTATCTGCCGGCATTTCGGAAACCCATTTAGTCGTAATTACTTTCTGAGAAGAAGAACAATGTCCATCTGCATGAAGCATATTTACAACCAATTTGCTTCCGGCTGGAGGATCATTTGCAGCAGCTACTGTCGGCAGCTCACGCGGATTGCCATTACCGGTATGATTATACATAATACTGTTATGTGTATAGTAAGCAATATTGGGATAATCGCCCTCACTCATCCAAATCAAACGGCTCGGATTCTTCAGATGAGAAGCACTTTTGCCATAACGCAAAGAGGCGGTAAGACCACTGTCAAACTGACACAGCCAGACATTAGTCGAATAAGATGTTCCATTCAAACCGGCATAATATGTTCCAACTCCCATACGATCCTCCGGCTTGCTTGCAGGACAACGCAGCTGCGGAATATCCTCATCAAACTGCAACGCCCCGTCACTGCGAACCTTACACCCGAGATACGAAGCAATGCGTATCGTCCAGCACGGGCCTTCAATTTCTTTATAAGTATTTCCGCCGCCATAAGGAAAATAATTAAAATCATTAACATAAGTCATAGTTGCAATTCCGAGCTGTTTCAAGTTACTCATACACGACATCTGATTTGCTCTGGCACGGGCCTTGCCAAGTGCGGGCAAAAGCATGCCGGCAAGGATAGCGATAATTGCAATCACGACCAACAACTCAATCAAAGTAAAAACATTTTCCTGTATTTTTTTCATACATAACCTTTCTTTTTGTTTAATTATCAAGGTTCAATAAAATAATTATACATCATATTCTTCACTTTGTCAAGAGTCAAGCAGAAAAAAAATATATATTTTACCGGTAATTAAATTTTTTATCTTGAAAAAAATATAATACGTTATATATTTCTCAAAATATAAAACAGAAACTTAAAAAGGATTTTATCATGATAAACTACGCTGTTTCTCTCGGTTCATTCACCTACTTTATGACAGATGAAGTTGCAGATGCGCTGCGCAAATCAAAATTTTCAAGAGTTGAACTCGCTTTTCTCGCATACACCATCGATGATGAACGCTCACACAAATCATATCAATTGACCAGAGATATGATCAAAAAAGGTGAAATAATTTCCTCTTCCGTCCATCTGCCATTCTGCACATGGGACGAAAATATAAGCTGGGACGTCGCCGCTCTCGATGAAAATGTACGCCGTGAAGTCGTCAAGCGCATGAAAAAAATTATCCGTGACAACGCCGCAATCATGGCTCCAAATGCAACTCTGCACGGCAGTCTTGAACCGCCGCAGGAAAAACATCAACAACATATCGACCAGTGCCGCCGCAGTATTGAAGAATTGCTGCCGCTGGCGCAGGAAATGGGATTTGCCATCAATGTTGAATATCTTCCACGCACCTGTATCGGCAATACCGCCGATGAATTGCAGCAGATAGTATCAGGTTTTGACAGCGAACATGTCGGCATCTGCCTCGACGTTAATCATGTGGCAGACAAATACAACGAACTGCCCGACATTATCGAAACACTCTCTTCCCGTATCAAAACATGCCACATCTGCGACTATGACGGGATAGATGAAACTCACTGGTTCCCGACTCAAGGCATAATCGACTGGCAGAAAGTAATGGCAAAACTCCGTAATATCAAGCATGATGTCACTCTGATCTACGAAACTCCGTATCAACTTTATGATACCGGACGCAAACGTTACGCAGATCCGATTTTCGCCCTCAAAGAGATGGAAAAATGCACTTACATCCTTGAAAATTGCGACACAATACTTCCTGCCATTCAGAATTTTGAAATTCCGTAAATCTTTTACTGGCTGAAATGCCAGTTGAGAAATTTAGTCAATGCTCTGAATCCCTGCGGACTTGGACGATGTCCGTTAAGATACATCGGAAATATCTGTTTTACAGGTGATTTCAGATTGTTATAAGCGGCATATACGGATGAAGGTGAACATGTTCTGTCGATATAACCGACAGTGATGATTGTTGGGACTTTTATTTTTGCAGTAAAGTTTGCACCATCAAAATAAGGAGCAGTTTTATCTGCTCTGCCTTTAAGACTTTTGTGCAGACGGGGCCAGCCGGACTGACGTTTTGCCAGATAACCGCCGTGGTCGCAAAGTGCGGGGACACTGGCGGCAACACAAGTTATATTTTTGTTGAGATACCCCATGGCGAGTGCAGTACCGCCGCCCTGACTGTTCCCGGAGGCCGCAAAATGCTTTCCGTCAAACTGCGGAAGCTGAGCTACATAATCAATGGCACGGCTGAGTGCTGACCAGACTTTACGGTAAACATATTTATCACGATCCCAGGCAAATTCATGCTGATATGCTTTTGTGGTAAGCTTGCTGTTCATATCTTTGTAAAGTTTTGACATTTCCGGAGAAGTTTTCATCGTCGGATAGGGATGAACATTCATGTGAAGTTCGATACATTTCTGAGAAGAACGGACCAGTACATAAGGAGATGTTGTTCCGTGGCCTGCTCCGGGAACAGAGACGATAGCAGGAAATTTTCCTGCGCCTTCAGGAATTGACAAAAATCCGTCAATGAAGCCTGAACCATCGGGAAATTCAACTCTTTCGCGTGAAACTTTACAGCCCGGACGCTTGATTTCCGGATCTTCTTTGACGGTGATTTTTGCATTTTTGTATTCAGCCAGACTTTTCTGCCAGAATTCATCAAAGTCAGATGGCATTGTTCCTCCCTGACGGATTTTTTCAGGTTCAACAGCCGCGCCGCCGTCACACGGCTTTAACGCAGAAGATTTCCATCTGTTATATTTGCCGTCAGCAGTTTTGTATGATGATGGTGATGCAAAAATAAATCCGGGACGGTCAAGTTTAGCAGTAAACTTCGCAGGATTAGCTTTGGATAAATCAATTTCAATCGGCTTGCAGATTTCTGCAGTATCAATTCCTGAATCTCTGACGTAAACAGTGAAAACTCCGTCTTTCATCAGAGAACCGTCATCTGCTTTGGCAGTAACTGTGAAAGTTACAGTTTCACCGACTTTGTAATTTCTGAATTCAGTTGTACGAATGTCTACCGTTGCGGCATTAAGCATACAAGCGGCAACTGACACCAGCGAAATTATGAGTTTTTTCATAACATTCCTTTCTGTTATTTTTTATTTACCTGCGTAAAATAATGACCGTTATTTCCGGAGGAACACCGAAACGGAGCGGAAAACCGCTCCATAAAGATGCGCCTGCACTGATATAAAGTTTCATTCTGTCTATATCATACTCCCCGCTTACAACTCCACCGTTTACCGGAGCTATAAGCAATCTGTCCATGCCGATTATCATACCGCCGTGTGTATGACCGGAAATTTGCAGATCAACTCCTGCGGCGGCACTCTTTTTATTATCTTTAGGCTGATGAGCGAGCAGTATTTTAAAACTGTCAGCCGGAACTCCCGTCCATGTTTTTTTCAGGGACGGCAATTCCTTTTTCCGGCGCGCTGCGGCAGGATCAGCGATTCCTCCGAGATAGATACTCTTGCCGTCCTTTTTTATCTCAACATGAGAGTTTATGAGTATCGGGAGCCGTAAATCCTCAAACTTTTTCAGCCACTCCTCATATCCTGAATAATATTCATGATTGCCGAGTGAAGCATAAACTCCGTATGGAGCAGCCAGTTTGCGCAAAGGCTCAACATCTTCCATGCGCTTATCAACCCTGCCGTCGATAATGTCACCCGGCAGAACGATCAAATCGGCTTTTTCTTTCAATGTCAAATCAACTATTTTCTCTATAAAAGGAGCCTGATTCAATGCACTTGCATGCAAATCAGCAAGCACGGCAATTTTAAATCCGTCAAATTCAGCCGGCAGACGGTCAAATTTCATTTCCACATATTTTACAGGAGGAGCTATCAAGCCGTTGATCAGAGAATATGCTGAAAAAACTGCCGAAAGTCCGACAATAACTGCAACCGTAATACCTATCGGAAATTTACGTTCAACAATTTTTCTGTACTCAAGAATTTTCCAAACCGGAAAAAATATAACATCCTTCAACAGCAGAAAAACCACTGAAAAAAAGAGTATTCCATAAAGGAAAGCAACACCTATAAGCACATACCTTGACATTTCAGGAGAAAAATACATCCCACCGCCAAGCCTGCGCAAGATACCGTTTTTCTGCGCAACAGCAAAAACTGCCAGTCCCATTGCGGCTTTGTATTTCCATGAAACCTTCAACGGCAATATCATACTGCATAAAATATATGCAAAAAGTACCATAGCCATCATGAACATTATCTTTTCTCCAAATGATCTATCAGCATATTGACCGGAATTATACTCCACGCCGCAAATATACAGCCCC
>JAFVPG010000290.1 GCA_017505415.1 Lentisphaeria bacterium
CCATAAAAAATGGAAGGAGCAATCAAACATTCCGCCGAAAAACAGCCTGACACCACCCAGCCGCTGACACTCACGCGCCAGCGTCACAAAACGGGGATGGATATCCCCCGCCGGGGGTCGCAAGGGGGGCGGCGTAAGCCCCCTTGCAAAAAAATCAGTCAATGTTTAGTACAGAGCCTTTTGAATTACTTTTGAAATTATCTCGGAGAATAGAAAATTGCAAAAGCAACAATCGTCAATCTCCTCCAATAAAGTAAATCTTTTGCACCCCACTCCGGCGGATGTTGTGTCATTTATTTTTTCTGGCTCAAAATTTCAATGCTTTCCATGTAGGCGACTGACGGAAGTACAACACCGAAATCGTCGCCTGTTTCTTCAGATTCAGGATCTGCTTTGATATAAAGTTCATCTTCTATATCGCAAATTCCGACACGCTGAATCAATTCACGTTCACTGGAAGCATTGACATTAAGGACAAATATATCTTCAACTCCGGACTCAAGAAGTTCAACTTTTTTGATAATATCAGAGGCGACTGCATTTTCATCATCTATAAAATAAAGCTGCATTTTTGTAACATTTTTGCCCTGAAAATCAGCGGCAGTGATCAAGACTCCGTCCTCTTTCAATACTTCAAATGCTTTTTCTGCCAATTTTTCCGCAAGTTTCATATAATTATCCTTCCTGATTATGACAATGAATAAATGACCATCGCCGCCAGCATAACTGCGGCACATACAAAACGTTGAACCCATTTCAACGGACTTACACGACGCTCATTTCTGTCCAAACCGTAATGAACCAGCACTATTCCAAGCAGAACAGACAAAATTCCACGTCCAGATTGAATAATACTGCCGAAAACCACCCCAATCAACCCAAAACTGGTATAAAGAAATATCATCGACAGAAAATACAATGCAGAATACGGCAGAACATCAATAAATTCTTTCCTGTTCATTCTGTACTTAAAAAGCGCAGGCGAAACAGCCAGTCCAAGTGCTGTATAACATATTCCGATAACTCCGAAAGAATTGATCAGCATTGATTTACCCGGCATCAATAACATCAATTCAGTCACGCACATATCGCACAATGCATAACTGAAAACTGCCATAAAAAGCCACAAACAACTTGACAGTGCAATTTTCCCACCGGAAAATGTCATGCCAACTGCAGCAACAGTACACAAGAAAACAGCCAGCCATTGCATCGGAGACAAAGTTTTGCCTATCATGGTTGCTATTATTGCAATGGCAAGTATTTTCAACCCCAGCAACGCCGCCGCACGGGAAGATTCAACCCGGCGGAGCATGGCAAAAAAAGCAGTCTGCCCCATCAAAAAAGTTATAACCTGTCCGGCAAGCAGCCAACACAGTTTTCCTGTCCATTCAATCGTATAAAACCGGGAAGATACCCACAAAAGTATCACTCCGCCGATTCCCATAACCAGTTGCGACATGACCGACAACTTGACCGGGTCCTTGTGTTTTCTTACATACTCCCGGGAAAAAATATAACTGCCGCAAATAAATAATACAGACAGCGTTCCAGCCCCTATACCTGCAAACATTTTATATCAATACCTTTCAGATCAATCATTCGCCAAAGGCATAAAACAGTTCTATAATTCTATCCCGCATGGGATTGACTTCATACCCCAACAGCATAAATGAGCCGTTTACAAGCACCGGATATTTCATCCCTTCAACGTAAACACATTTATTATTAATAATCGTTTCAAGTCTTAAACGCTGTTTGGGATCATTTGAATTATATTTATAGATACCTATATCTTTGCCTTTGATTTTGATAGAGACTGCTTTTTCCGCACCGAAGAACGGAAACAGCGGCTGTACAACATCCGGCTGTATCCCGTTATCTATAAAATAATTCGTAATATCCAGCACTGTTCTGTGATTATTTTTGAAAGAATGGCATCCGCTGCAAGTTAGAAGCATTACTGCGCAGACCAAAGGTAAAGAAATTTTTTTCAACATCATGTTCACCTCAACATTAAAATAAAGACTTCATGAATATACACCGCATAAAATAATTTTCAAGTTATTTCAAACATAATAGAAATATTTTATGCATTTCCGGAAAAGAAAAATTCTACTCCAGAGGCACACTTGAAGGAGAAAGACGTTTGACGTTGAACTCAAGCACTCTGCCGCGGCGGATTTTACGAACATAAAATTCCGCATTATTGAACTGATATGTGATTCCTACACGGAGAGGTTTATCATATTCCTCCTCAAACCAGAGTGCCAGCGGCTCCCTTTTGTGCGGAATATCAAACATTCCCTCTCTGGCAAGCAGTGCCATCGGAGTTCCGCCGCCGACGACATAAAATCCCTCTGCCGGTGAATAAAATGTTCTCGGTAAAGGATCAAATTCATCGTCCAGATCTCCGATAAGTTCTTCTATAATATCCTCAAGCGTAAGCATACCCTTTACATTGCCATGTTCATCACGGGCAATAGCCATGTGACAATAATGGGAAGAAAACTTCTGCAGAACATCATCCAGACAATCATCTATTGAAACAAAGAGGATAGGACGTATCAAATCTGCAAGTTTTGTTGTATTGGGATTTGTACGTGATGCCGCCACAAGCTCCTTGAAGTTCACATAGCCGAGAACATTATTGCAATTTTCCGGTTCACACACCGGATAACGGGTATGAAAATCTTTGGTAGTAAAAGTAATTGCATCTCCGATACTTTTATCGCTGTAAATAAAAGAGACGTTTTCCAGCGGCAGCATGACTTCCGCAACAGTCAATTCCGATAATTGCGGCACCACACGAATAATACGCTCCTGCTGCAAATTTATCTGCTGTGTACTGCGTGCAAGAGCTGCAAGAGCAGATATTTCATCTGCAGTATTACTGCTGCTCTTCTTTTTGCCATTCTCAAATGGACGGTTTATAAAATGCACCAGTATAATAAGCGGATGAAAAACAACTATGCATTTCTCAAGTATCGGTGCTGTAAAATACATAATATTTTCATTGAATTTCACGCCGAGAGTCTTCGGCAGAATTTCAGTATACTGCACCATAATGACAGTCAATAAAAGGGTGAATACCCAAAGCCATGAATGACCGAAAAGCTGATCAAATGCCGCCCCTGCAACTGCTGCACCAATAGTATGCGCTGCCGTATTCAGAATAAGAATAAAGGCGATCGGCCGATCAATTTCATGTTTTAATTTCTGACATAATTTACCAATGTTGAGTGAGCGGCGGCGAATTCTTGCCAGCTGACTGGGAGACAAGCTCAAAAGTGCAGCTTCCATCAAAGAACACAACATTGAAACACCGCAGGCGACACAAACGCTGATAATCAGCATGATCCACGCCTGCACCTGATACGATCCGGGCTCAGAGTCCATAGACTACTTCAAATCCTCCATGTTACGGTTTCCGCCGCAGAATTTTTCTGCGGCAGAGTGACCTTTATTTATTTTTTCTCATTTACTTTTTTCAAAACGGAAGTATCCCACTGATCAACTTTGGAAGTAACTCCCGGCAAATCAACTGCCGGCTTGGCTTTCTCCTGCAAGTTAAGCCTGTTTTTAAGGATTTCGGTGACTTCTTTGGGATTTTCAGCAAGAATTTTTTCAAGAACATTCTTTTTGATTTCCGTATAAGCCGGCAGAATCAAACGCGGAACGTTTTTGAATTCCGTCTGATGTTTGGCATAAACTGCTTTGGCGATCTTCTCACTGGCAACGGCAGCATCATCATCGCCGTAAACGATATAGGTAAAGCTGCGTTTCAAAAGACCGTCAATGATGTCCATAGTCTTTTTGTAAGAGCCGTCTTTGACCTCTTCCAGCCAGACTTTCATGGCAAAATCGTCAAGAGAGCCGTAATTATTCTGCGGGTTCTCTTTTTTGAGCATTTCAAAATATTCCCGTGCCTTGGCAAATTTTCCATAATTGAAAAGAAGCATGATCGCATCTTTTAGGAAATTGTTCTTGGCACTCACAAAACTGTTGACGTCCTCATTTGCCTTGATCGTCTCATCAAAAACTTTCTTAGCTGAGTCAATAACATCAAAGTTGGGAACGATCATCACACTCTTGAAGTCCTTGTTGTCGATTATCAGCATTTTACCGCTGCGAAACGCTTCAAAAAGAGCTTGCGAAATCATACGTTCACAATCCAGACTGCGATTGCCCGGAGTCTTTTTAAGCCCCATTGTCGCCCAGTAAATTGATTGAGCTTCCGGCAGACGCCAGTCAAGTTTCCCGTACTTGTTGTTGAGTTCAAGTATCATATCCGGATTGAGTTTATATTTATCACGTAAATATTCCGCACGCAGAAAGTTGTCCATTTCATGAATCAGAATTTCATTATTGCCGAGAGCGGCGGCGAACTTGTCAGGCACTTTTGAATCAGTACGGAATGCACGGTGCAGTTCTTCCATAGTCTGATACCCGGCTTGGGCAATGGCTTTACGGACGGCAGAACCTTCGGGATATTTCTTGAGGAACTCCTCGTCACTTTCAGGAGCGGCGGCAATTCCTTCCCAATCCGGCTCCTGAGTAACAACGAGCATCATATCGTTGGCAAGCTGATTTTTGTAATACTGCTGTGCATCGTCAAGCACGTTACCGATTTTGTGCTGAAAAATCCAGCCGAGTTCCTTGTACAGAACAGGATCTTCCGGATTATAAATGATCGCACGGTCACGCAAAAGTTTCAAACCTTCATTGACCCAGCGCCAGCGGTCATCATAGAACGAACATGTAACTGAAATATTATAAGCCATGTTCCATGCCAGAAATGCCGCCGCTCCTGAAAATTCAGGCTGCAAATCGGTTATCCAGCGTGCCAGCTGAACCATTTCATAATAGTCACCCTTCTGCTGAAGGCTCTGTGAACGCAGCCACAACAAATCAGCGATGATACCGCGCATACTGCCGAGAGCAACCGTTGTAAACGAGACCAGCGGCGATGCCCCCTGTACCGCACCGGTATAGCGCAGATGATGCTTTTTGATTTCAAAGTCCATTTTTTTCTCGGCTTCAAAAATCAGAAAGAGCATTACAATACTGACAAGTACCAGTACGATGTAAACCATATATTTTCTGAATTGACTCATTTTCTCACCACCAATCCGATTTCACGCCGCTTGTAAATGAAAATTCCGGCAATGACCAACGGCAGGGTCCGCAGAATGAAATATGACAAAATCAATTTTCCCAAAAATGACAGCTCAATAAGTTCTCCTTTGGAAACCATATCTGTAACGCCGAATTTCTGAAGCGGAATAACAAAGAAAAGCAGTACATCACTCAATATTTTGAACATTTTGTCATCTGCCGCACTCTCTGCAAGATAGGTGGCAAAACTTCCGAAGAACAGATAAGCCACTGACATGAAAATTGCCGTCGGCAATGAAAGCACACTGGCAAATGCACATCCGAGTCCGGTAAGAATGATAAGTTCAAGCAATATCACTGCCACTGCACGGCAGTAATTGGGAAAAAATCCCGTGACCTTCATCAAAACTTTCGGCCCGTCAGAAGGCTGAAAATACTGTGTCTGCCGTTCAGGGTCCAAATTGCGGTAAGCAAGGAAAACTTTACCGTCGGGAGTAACAACGTTCATCTGTTTAGGCAGAACTATTTCATCAAATTCACCGCTGCGGATAGTACTGGGCGGATATTGATAATAACGGATCTGATATTTGCTTTCATCGACGATATTACCTTTTGAATCACGTTCAAACTGCGGTACACCGATATACCAGACACCGGTAGTCATACGCTGATCTTTGGTTGAAACCTTACCGACGTATGTCCGGTAACGCAAGAAAAGCGCTTGACGCTCTTTGGCATTGACGGGGAAATTTTCAAATCTCCATTCACGGATCTCATCATATTTTGCCTGCGCATTTTCAGCGATGGCAAGTTTGCGCATTTCAGAAAGAATATCTTTTTCATTTTTAGTGGTAATGCTGATACGCTCTCCGGTTTCCGCCACTTTTTCCAAACGTTCACGCAAAAGAGCTTTGGAGCGTTCTTCGATATTGGGCGGAGCAAATTTGAAAACACGGCGGCCGACCAGAACTTCACTTTCGATTTTTTCACGTTCAGCTTTACTGAAATCCTGCCGTGTGAATTGCCAGATAATAATAAAATAAATGGCAAGAGCAGATACTATGAGCAAAAATGCATGCATCAACAATACACCGCAATATTTTGCCAGCCATATTTTAACTCTTGAAACCGGCTTGGTTACGACCATGTGAAGCTGATATGAATCAATATCCTGAGTCATAATGAAACAACTCACCCACAATGAAGAGAGTGCCAATATCGCACTCACACCGGAAAAACTGTACAGCAATGCGACTTGAATGAAACCTCCGGCAGTACCGTCGCCGGCAACCGTCAACGGTATTCCGATGGCACAAATCGCCAGCACTATCAGCAAAAGCTGAAAGATATGCGAGCGTACCGCATTTTGCAATGTAAGTTTTACTATTGCTTTGAATGCTTTCATTTTTGACCTTTAAGTAATGAATTAAGTTTATCGTCAGCTTCTGCCATTGCCTGTTTTTTCTCTTCAGCGATAGCACTTTCAACAGCTTTTGCCTGTTCTTTTTCACCCTTGTCAGTCAGGCTGTGGAGGAACTGCTCTGCATCGACAGCTTTATTGGTATCAGCAGCCGGGACTTCAGGTTCCTCTTTGACTTGAACTTCGGGTTCTTTGATAAGAGTATCAAGGACTTTATCCTTGTCATCATCAGTGCTGAGGTATTCTGCTATTTTACCGGCGCCGGCGCCTGAAGTTTCCACACTTTCCTGACGGGCTTTGGAGATGACATCCAGGAAATATTCTTCCAGACTGCGGCGGGGATGACTTACGGAAATTTCACCTTCATTATAATCCTTGCGGAGTTCTGCAAGCAATTTTTCCATTTCCGGCTGTTTAAGTGTCGGGACGGTTATGCAGGTTGAATCCGATACGGTCAAAAGATCATTCATAGAGCCCTGAGCGCGGATCTGACCGCCGAAAAGAATGATGACACGATCACAGACATCTTCAACATCACTGAGCAAATGGCTGGTAACGAGAACAGTTTTGCCGCGTTTCTTCAACATGAGGATCAAATCTTTGACCTCTTTGCAGCCGAGTGGGTCAAGACCGCTGGTAGGCTCATCAAGAATGAGAAATTCAGGGTCATTGATCATAGCTTGAGCCAAACCGATACGGCGCGCCATACCTTTTGAAAATTCACCGACACGGCGGCGGCGGGCATGTGACATACCAACCATATCCAGCAGCTGTTCGATACGGCGTTCACGTTCTTCTTTTGACAAATCAAAAAGAGAGCCGAAAAAGTCGAGAGTTTCTTCCGCAGTAAGATATTTGTAAAGATATGATTCTTCCGGCAGATAGCCGATCTCTTTTTTACTTTCGACCGCCTGCGGAGAGCGACCGAGAACAGAAAGCTGTCCGGCAGTCGGATAAAGCAGACCGAGAATCATTTTTACAGTAGTCGATTTGCCTGATCCATTGGGACCAAGCAAGCCGATAACTTCACCTTTTTTAATTTCAAAGTCAATATCATTGACTGCTTTTGCTTTCGGACGACCCCAGAAATCTTTGAAGACTTTAGTCAAACCGACAGCACTGACAATAGGAGAATCTGAATTTATTTCCGTCATTTTTTATTCCGTGGTTTTAGAGTTTTTCTCATTAAAAGTAAGCTCTTCGCCTGTACGAACCAGACGGGCACTGTTGAATATAACAATAATGGAGCTTAATGTGTGAAGCAGAGCCGCCCAGACAGGAGGCATTTTGCCGAATGCGGCAAGCAGCATACCTACGATGACCACCATCAAACCGAAAGTCAAATTCTGTGCAATAACCATTTTTGACTTTTTGGAGAGGAAGACAAGCATCGGGATGCGGCGCAAATCATTAGTCATCAACGCAACAGAGGCACTGTTGATTGCAACGTCACTGCCGATCGCTCCCATAGCGATACCGAGATCACCGGCAGAGAGCGCAGGAGCGTCATTGACACCGTCACCGACAACGGCGACTTTCATGTGTTTCTTGATATTTTCGACATATTCCACCTTGCCTTCAGGGAGACATTCACTGCGGAATTCATCCAATGAAAGCTGCCCTGCAACAGCTTCAGCGACACTCTGGCGGTCACCGGTAACCATAGCCAGATGACGTACACCGAGTTCACGCAAATCCTTAAGCATTTCCGGAGCTTCTGCACGGAGTTTATCTTTGAAACCGATCCAGCCGATCGCAACATTGTTACGCACGACATAGACCACACTCATTCCGTCACTCTCAGACTCTTCATGACCGGCGATTGAAACACCTTCCTGCTCGCGGATGAAATTTATACGTCCCACCATGCAGGAAACTCCGTTGACTTTGGCAAAGACACCTTTGCCGGGAACTTCCTGAAAATCTGCGGCTTCATCAAGTTCAATTCCTGCTTCATTGGCAATTTTGAGCAATGCCAGTGCAGTCGGATGGTTGCTGTAACGGTCGGCAGAAGCGGCAAGCTGGAGCAATTCTGCCGGAGAAACATCTCCGAACGGATTGAGCTTGACCACAGAAAGCTGACCATCGGTAAGAGTACCGGTTTTATCAAAAACAAATGCACCGATCCTGGCAGCAAGTTCCAGATGGCTGATATTTTTAATGAAAATCCCCAGACGGGCTGCGGCTGCAACAGCTGCAACAACAGCTGTCGGAGTTGCCAGCACAACTGCAACCGGACAGGCAATTACAAGCAGAGTAATGACTCGTTCCATCGCATCATTTTCCGGAGAAGCAAACCAGGTAACACCTGCAAGCATCAAAATAGTCGGAGTGTAAAAACCTGCATAACGGTCAATGATACGAACCAGAGGCGTACGGGAACTTTCAGCAGAAAGAATCATCTCTTTGACTTTGCCGAGAGTTGTATCCTCGCCGAGTTTTGTAACTTTAAGTTCAAGCACACCGGTCAAGTTCTGCGTACCGGCATAAACTTCATCACCTTCTCCCCGTTCAACCGGAATTGATTCACCTGTGATCGATGCCTGATTGACTGTACTTTCACCCGAAATAACCACTGCATCAACGGGGAAATTTTCACCGGGACGTACACGGATAATATCACCGATATTGAGTTCAGAAACATCCACTGAACTCTCTTTGCCGTCTTTCAGCAGCCATGCGTTGGTCGGAGTAAGTTTAATGAGATCTTCAATCGAACGTTGTGCGCCGGAAGCAGTGCGGCTTTCAATAATAATAGCAAGCAGCAGAATAAAAGCAATAATACCTGCCATCTGAAATTTCCCTGAAGCCATTGCAGCAATAACTGCCAGCGCAACCAGTTCATTCATGCGCACCTGACCGTCAAAAAGATCTTTGAATGCGGTAAAAATGATCGGCAGAGCCAACACTGCTGCTCCGAGGATAGCACTGAAAGTCGAAGGCATCGGCTGGGCAGGGAAGAACCAGTCCAGCAAAAATGAGTTGATTATAAGAATACCGCCGATAACAGTAAAAGCGATACTCACCTTGGTACGGTTGAGTTTATCTTTTTCATGCATTGAGCCGGTATTTTCAACAGTATTCATAGTATTCTGTTCCATAATTATTTGCCCTCCGCTGCCGGTTTCTTGCGCTTGGGCGCTTCAGGGTTAAGTTTAAGACGTACCTCTTTTGATTTTGCACTGGTACCGATAATATATTTGCCATCCTGTGCGGAAAGGACTTCTGACAGGGTATTGTTGTATAAAGTCATCAGCACAGTACGCGGGCTTGCGAGATATTCTTTGGCAATGCTTTCAAAATAAATACTTTCAGACTTGATATTTGAAACAACAGAAATGCGATATGCCTCTGCATCAGCAAGAATTGCAGAACGGGTTTTGGCTGCTTCATTGAGGACAGTCATGCTGTATTCTTCTGCCTGATTTTTCAGAGCGGCTTTCTGATTCATTGCGCTTGCAACTTCATTGAATGCGGCGGCAGTTTTGACCGGAGGAGTGATTGAATTCAAAACCACATCATCAACTGCAATACCGAGTTCAGCTTCATTGACAAGACGGATAAAAAGAGATTTAACTGCATCAGCATAAACACTGCGCTTGGTATCATAAATATCACCGACGTTATAAGATGCACTGGTCTGAATGACCGCACGTCTGAAAAGATTTTTGAGCATGGTACGGGGACCGCGCAAACCGAGTTTCACATCTCCTTCTGTAATATTTTCATCTTCTGCTGAAACATCACCGGAGCTGAGAACATTTTCATAAAATTTGCGGGGATCACTGACACGATAACCGATTTTCCAGTTTGAATGAAGAATATTTCCATCACCGGAAAGCATGTAGCCGTCACGTCCGATTTCAAGCGGCGGAACCGGCGCACCCGGCATCAGCTGAGCAGCACGGGAACTGAAATCAACTGTCATATATTCCGGACTTGTCTTGATATGTATGAAACGGTTGACAGGATATGGCAGAAACCAATGCCAGTCACGGGTATAAACATCTTTGTATTTCCCGAACTGCAGCACAATGACCGCCTCCTGCGCTTTGACAGCGAAATAACCGCCGAATGAGATAAAGCGCACCAGCATAAACAAAATAACCAGCAGCAGAATCACAAAAGCCATCTGAAGACTTTTGCTCAAAGCCTTCATACCGCTTTCATAAGCAGTGCTGTTATTTGTATTTTTGAATTTATCTTCCTGCATAGACACACCTTACTGTTTTTTGATATTATCGGAGTTGCTCTTGAGCAGGTCAAAAGGAGCTGCTTCAGTATCAAGCACAAGAGTTGTTTTGGTCTGCATGATTTTGCGGAGAGAATCAAGTTTGCGCAGGAAAACAGCAAGTTCAGGATTCTTTTTGAAAACTGCATAAAATTTAGCGGCTTCTGCATCACCTTTGGCACGGATTTCTTTAGCTTCTGCTTCTGCATTGGTAATGATAGTACGGCTTTTGGCATCAGCGGCAATGCGAATCTTCTGAGCTTCAGTATTACCGCTTGAAAGATAAGTCTGAGCTTCAAGTTTACGTTCTTCAACCATACGTTTCAGAACTTCTTCAGTGATACTTGCAGGTTCACCGAGAGCATTGATACCGGCGTTGTGGATTTTTATACCGAAACGGGCAGTATTTTCTGCGAGTTCTTTCTGAATGATATTTTCGATTTCATTGAGTTTGAGCTTGGAAGCATCGGTATTGATAAGTTCATTGAACTTGAATTTACCGAAAGCGGCATTTTTGATGGAACGCATCTGACTGTTGAGCAAGTCTTCAGCTTTGGCAACAGTTTCAAGTTCAGCGTAAAATTTAGCGGCATCTTCAATACTGTAAATAACAAAAATGCCAACCATGATATTTGAACCGTCAGCGGTACGGGTTTCTTCGATCTTGCCTTCATTGCCTTCAAAACAGCGGCGGCGGGAATCAAATTTTATGATTTCCTGAAAGGGATACGGCCAGCGGAAATGCAAGCCTGGGGCAGGTTTGTATTGTTCAACTCTGCCGAGAGTAGTTACAACTGCAGTTTCTGTTTCGCTCAACTGATAGCTGAAAACAGCGATCAGCAGGATCGCACCGACGATCAAGCCGAAAAAGACAGTCGGCCAATGTTCAAAGAATTTACTTTTGTTTGACATAATTTCCTCCGATATTATTTATATTATTTTGATTATATTATTTACTCAGTGCATCAAGGTCGACATCGATAAGATCGAGTGCGCCTTTTTCCTCAAAATTCAACTCATAAACTTCATTCTGAAGTGATGAACTCATAATAAACTTGCGAATATCTTTGCAATCACTTTCGAGAAACTCCAGATATGTACGGAGTTTATACATTCCCGGCATGATTGTATAGGATTTCAGCTGAGTCAGGAAACGTTCACTCTCTGCGGAAGCAATTTTTGTAACACTTCTTTCATAAGATTGAGCCTCTGATTTGATACGGAGAGAGTTGATTTCCGCTTCAGGGATGAGTTTATCGCGGTAAACTTTCGCGCTGAGAACGGCGGAGAGTGCCTGTTCCTTGGCGATCTGTGCGTCATGGAAAGCCCGGGATGTATTATTTTTGACCGGCGGATGAAGTCCGGCAAGATTTATGGTGATGATTTCAACGCCGAGGCGCTCTTTATCAACACGTTTCTGAATACGTTCTTTGATAGTATTTTCCAAATCTTTACGTCCGGTTGCCATAACATAATTCAAAGTTGCAGAAGCAAGATATTTAACTGTCTCTTCCTGACTGATACGTTTGATAGCCTGTTCAGGATTGCTGTTCAAATACGCATAATCAAAAATTCCCTCACGGCGTATCCGGTACTGAACGGGCATTGAAAATGCGACCATATCAATAGCGTTACCGGAATTCACACTGCCGCTGCCGGTTTTGTTGGCGATGAGGAAATAACTGCCTGCATCATCATTGTGGCTGTGACTTTCAGTCCAGTTGATGATATACATCGGGCCTTTCGGACGTTTCGGCTTTTTCTTTTCGCCGTGGCTGTGACCATGACCGTCATCTTCCTCTTCCTCCTCCTCTTCATGTCCATGAGCGGTAGGATCTTCCCCGACAAATATCTGTTTGAGCTGCATGCAGGAGAAACAGCGGATAGTGCCGAACGGCCAGGGTTTGCTGAAATAAATACCCGGCTCCAGCAATTCTCTGCTCAAAACTTTGCCAAATTCTTCACGGACACCGACTTCACCGATTTTTACCAGATGAATAGAGGTAAATCCCCACAAAATCAAAGCCCAGACAATAATGAGCGGGAAAAGAGCTTTTTCTATAAAACTGTAAATCCATGTGCCGGAAACTTTGAACCCGAACTGATAGTCCAATGTGTCAGCAATATTGCGCATCACGCCGCCGGGTTCAGTGAAAATCGAAAGAAGTTTACTTTCAAAAATCGGGCGGCTTTCTTCGATTGAACGGGGACGGTAAAATTCAATGATAAAATTGACAATAAGTTCAAATCCGAGCAGTGCAAAACATCCCCAGATGACATTACGCATCACATTTCCGAACCATTCAAGAATATGCAGATTGACAAAAACCGCATTTAATGCGGAAATGAGCATTACAACAAATCCCATGACAAGATATGCACCGACCGGACGCAGATAACGGAACATTTCACCACGGGCCTGACCGGTGAAAAAAGCTCCGGCAAAGATGCTTGTCAGCATGAAAATAACAGAAATCACAACGATCTGGATAGGAGTTGCATGAACAACTTTTTTAACCAGTTCCGCATTTTCCGTCAATGATTCAGGCCGGATGGTGTACCATTCACGATAAAAATAAAAAAGCATTGCTCCGGTGAGCAGCACACCAAGCACACTCAAAACATAAGGTGCATACTTTTTGTAATTTTCAAAAGTTCTGCCGGCGGTAAAACGCACATCTTCTTCGACATTAAGGATGCCGACATTATCTTTGCGCTTCATCAGGAGCATTTTTTCCTCTTCCTCCTGTGCGGCAGTACGTCTGAACATGCCGTAGAATATTGCTCCGATGGCAAAAAGCAACGACATCAGATAAGGAATAATTCCAATGGCAAAAATATCTGATTGTACGAATGTGTCGCTTCCGACTCCTGTCAGCATTGCTGCCAATGCCAGAGCGAGAGCGAGGATTGCACCGAAAATTGCCAATTTTGTCAGCAACTTCGATCCGTCAATGATTGAACGAATTTCACTTTTACTACTCATTCTCATTCCTTGTTTTTATATATATTATAACTGAAATTTTTTCATCTTAAAGAGTATATCACCATTTTTGCAAAAAGACAAATTTTTACATCAAAAATTTATCATTTTTTTGAAAAAAAATCATGAAAATCATATTTTTTCGCCAAAACAGTCAGCAATCTGCGTTCATGATACCGCATTTTGCGTCTGTCAGCCGGACACAAATCATCATACCCTGCCGCATGCAGAATACCATGCACGATATAAAGAGCTATCTCCCTCTCAAAATAACTGTCTTTACGTCTCTCACCGACCCGTGCCGCAACATCTGCACAGACAAAAAGTTCCAACCCTATGTCTCCCGGAAAAATCGAATCCATATCGTCAAGATAACTGAATGTTATGACATCTGTCGTTCCCTCATGCCCGACATATTCCGAATTTGCCTCTGCCATTTTTCTATCATCAAGAAAAATAACATTCAAAACCCAGTCATGCTCAACCGGCAGCGGGGCAATAGCGGCGGCATCTTCAATAAATTTCTTCAGTTTTCTTTGATTCACTTTGAGACTGCTCTTTGGCAGCAGCCACGAATAAGTCGTTTTCATCTTCACTTCCGCTGTTTTCATCTTTGTGGTATGCAATGCGTCCATGACGCATACTTATCAGATTATTTACAAAACTTTCCCTTACTTTGTGCAGTTCACTCAAGGTT
Source organism: Lentisphaeria bacterium (assembly GCA_017505415.1). GTDB lineage: Bacteria > Verrucomicrobiota > Lentisphaeria > Victivallales > Victivallaceae > RGIG5270. The sequence continues at coordinate 14,450 of JAFVPG010000290.1, forward strand.
ATTTGAGCTTTATTGAGCTGATTATCACGGAAACGTTTCTTAAAAATCTCATCAACCATGATTTCAATTTTCTGCACACTCGGTTTTTCAAGCGAACGCACAGCTGCTTCACATGCATCTGCAAGGCTGATAATAACCATCTCTTTCTCACTCGGCAAATCCCCCTGATAGCGGAACTGCCCTTCATCGACATGCGAACCGTTTTTGTTTTCATGACTTATCGCACGGTTATAGAAGTAATGTACAAGGTCATTACCATGATGCTGTTCAATGGCATTACGGATAACACGGTTGAGTTTGTATTTGCGTGCCAGAGCCAAACCGACATTCACATGATCACGGATAATAATACTGCTGACCTGCGGATTGAGTTCGGTATGCTGATTATCATTTTCAAGATTATTTTCTGTAAAATACTGAGGTTTGGAGAGTTTGCCTATATCATGATAAAGTGCGCCGCATTTGGCGCGTATGGCATTGCCGCCGATAGCTTTTGCCGCATCTTCAGCCAGAGTTGCGACCATCATACTGTGAAAATATGTTCCCGGAGCCTCACGCTTCAAACGTTCCAGCAGCGGATGATTATCTATCAGCAGCAGCAGAGACATATTGGTTGTGACATTGAAAATAAGCTCAAGGAAAAATATTATCATCATGGCGGCAATGGAAGTCAGAAAACCATTGGTAAATGAAATCAAAACTCCGGCCGTCAATGTTTCAACCATGCGCCCCGGCTGCAGATTGGGCAGAAAACAGATGAATCCCATCAGCCATACCGGCAATAATGTCCAGAAGAAAAATGCACGGTAATTCGGCGCATCTCTCACCGCCAGTGCAGACAATGAACACGCAACCATGCCCATAAAGGCAAATTCAAATCCGCCTCCATTCATTAACGCCAGCAATGATGCAACAAAAAATCCTATATACAATGCCACCCTGAATCCAAGCGTAACCGCCAGAATTACCGATGCCAATGTATAAGGAGAAAAATAAAGCAGATATTGTTGAGGCAGGTTAAAACTTTCACCGCCGATCATATAAAGTTTTATAGCCGCATAATTCAACAAAAGTGAAAAAATAGTGACAAAACCGAGTAAAGCAAGTTTTTTGTTGCTGCGCAATATTTCCGGGTGAATATGGTAAATATAAAAACCGACAAAAACCACCATTATCAAACTGGTGAAAATACTCCGCAAAACTGTTTCCATATCTATATGGATCTTCTGCTGTTTTTCCATATATGCATTATATTTTTCAACGAGTTTATCATCTATAATGGTATTTTCTGTAATTATCGGAGTATATTGTTTAATCTCAACGACTGCATCCGGAACCGCAGCAGCGGCCGCAGTGGCGGCAGACTCTGTGGCAGCAGCATCGAAGTACAAATTTCCATTATGCCCGAAAAGAGAAACAAATATTTCCTGAGTTGAAAGACGTCCGGAAATTTTATCTCCGAGAATTTTTGCAGCTTTTTCCACACTTGGAATATCATCTATAAGTTTAGGATTGTGCTGGCGTCCGGCAAGGTCAACAATGACGATTTTTTTACCGCCTGACTTCTTGTTTTTTTCCTCCTGACCGAATATGCCGGAAGCTATAAGTTTATCACGTTCCTGCAAAAAATCACGGAAGGTTGAATCATCGGAAATCAAATTACTGAAGATAATAAAATCTTCAAGTTTCAACGAGGCAACTTCACGGCTGAACGGAACATTGCCGGAAGAGGCATAGTGCAGTTTATTTTTTTCATTTTCTCCAACCTCAGCTTTACGCTTTTCCACTGCATAACGTTTGGTTATCTCCTGAAAAAAATGATGAAATCTGTTGCGTATATCTTCGGTTGCTTTATCGCTTATATTATAGTAATCCGGAGAATCTTTGACTGCTGCCTTTTTTGCCTCTTCCGTAGCGATATTACTGACATAACGGAATGGTATTTCTGCATAAATATTTTTTCTTGCCCTCTCGCCTGCAAACAGCTTATCCTTAAGCTGACTGCGGCACGGAAACATAAGGAAAAGAGCAGCGACCGCCCACAACAGAAAAAGCAGAAAAATACCAAGAAGACGTGATTTATCAGCCGCGGCGGCGATCGCACTGTCCTCAACCTTGCGAACTTTGCCGACAATACCTTTGCGCCTGAAATCACGGTCAAGTTTCCAGCGGCGCCACGCATTTTTCAAATTTTTAAACATATTTTCCTTTCAGGAAAAAATAAATACCTATATTCGGATGCATCATTCACATCCGGAAAAACTGTATATTCAACGGTAAAAAGCAACAAACACCGCAAATATAAATCATTTTCAAAAATGGAGCCAATGAGGAGAATCGAACTCCTGACCTATTCATTACGAGTGAATTGCTCTACCGACTGAGCTACATTGGCACTCTCAACTTAATATAGCATGCAATACAAAAAATTTCAAGTTTTTTCAATAAAAAAGCATCACAAGCAATTTAAATTTTCTAATCTTACATAAACGCAAACAAAGTGTTCAACCAAAAAGAAACGGACTGTTGCTCAACTTTTGAAGTTGGGCAACAGCCCGTTATGTTTTTTAAGATTTTTCAGAATTCATCATCTTCATTTCTTGAATCAAGAACCCGGCAAACAAGTCTGCTTGCCTGTTCAAGATTTTCAAGTTCTTCCTGAGTACAATCTGCAAAAAACTGAAAAATATAACGATTCAAACGATCATCTATACGCTCAGTGATTTTTTCAGCTCTCGGAGTGAAACTGATGATAATATTTCTGCGGTCAGCGGGATCTTCATGACGTTCAAATGCTCCCCGCTTAACCATTTTATCCACGAAAATAGACGCACCTGCAGAGGTCATACCTGTAACCTGCATGATTTTTGCCAGATTGCAGGGGAGAGAATGCCTGACCATCATCAGATGCAGAAACTGCTGACGGGGAATAAGTTTTGAATAATGCTGCCAGTCATTTTCAATGAAACGTTTGCGCTTCATTTCCAGCATGCGGCACATCTTCTTGAAAACTTCCACCCTGCTGAGCAGATGCTCCGGCTTCCCGGTAAGGGGAAGCTTGGCGGAGCTGATATTTTTTTTATTTTTTTTCATGGATATTATTTGATGGTTTTGTATTCATCATTGATGACTTTACCGATATGATCCAATCTTTCTTCTCTGGGAGCGCGGTCCTCATCCAGACCGTACTGACCGAAGAACATGTTGCCGACGCGGCTGTTCATACCTTTATTGACGCCTTTAACGATTTTACCGAGGTTTTCACGGATTTCAGCACCGGCGAAGGAATCAGGATTGCTGTATTCAACTCTGGCAAGAACGACCAGCTGAGACTGTTTGATAGATTCAGATTCAGTTGAGAAGAGACGTCCGATAACGGGCAAATCTTTGACGAAGGGCAAACCGGTATTTGAACGGACGGATTCAGACTTGCGGATACCGCCGATGACAAATTCCTGATCATTGTAAGGAAGCTGAACTGTGGTTGAAGTTTCAGATTTGCTGCGGCGGGCGGAACCGTCAGAGTTCCAGCCGAGAAGAGAATTACCGCTCATATCAAACTTCATAGAAGCAGCTTTACCGGTAATGACGGGAGAAACAGTCAAGTTGAACTGGAATCCGTCAGTGACCATCGGATACTGGAGCCAGCCGTGAATGATACCGGGAGCAGCATTGACATAGCCGTAATCTTCACGGTAGTAGTTACCGCTGTAACGGTTGCCTGCGGCATCGACATAACCGGTCAGATATTTGCTCAATGCACTGGTCTTGGTATTTGCAACAGAAGCCAATGTTTCAGGATCTTTTATCAAGCTTGCGGCATAAGCAGTTGCATAGTCAGCATTACTTTTCATAAGATCAGCATGCGCATCTTCTGTAGTTTTTGTAATTCCATATGCAGCATATTTAGCTATATATGCGGCCTGAGCCTGAGCAACAATCAATTTTGAAGCAGCCAATTCCTGAGCTGTTTTGCGGGCGATAGCGTCATAATAGGTTGCAGTACCGACCTGAGTACCCATTACGCGCATGGTGTAACCGGCTTTGGTAAGATATGAGTTGACACCTGCTTTGGCAAAAGCCTGATTGAGTTTATCAATCGGAACGATTTTGCTGGTTGATTCACGCAGAATTGTATCAGGATTGATGTCATTATAAGCGAATTCAGTAGTACCTTCGGCAATGGTTTTCGCACCTGCGGTGTAATAGGTACGGTCATAGAAGAAACCGCTGCTGACCTGAATGGTGGAAGTTTTGCGGTTCTGAACGACCATTTCACCCTGAGCCAGACATTTGGCTTTGCCGATAGAGGTCATGAAGTCAAGATAGCGGGTGTTCCATTTGGGGTTGAAATTCCAGTAAGAGGTACGGTTGCTGCCGTTGCCTTCGATTGCGCTGGAGAAGAAAGTACCCCAGTTGCGGCGGGCAACAACACCGGTTGAGAAAAGGTCAACACCTTCGTTGTTTTTCCAGCTCTGGAAGTCAACACCGATACGGTCGTCATTTTCTGCATAGATTTCAAGAACACGGTAGGTGATTTTGAATTCAGGAATGGGACGGTCATACTGTTTGAGCATGGTAAGCATGTCGTTCCAGTTCCATTTATTGGCTTTGACAACGAGAGCATTGAGTTCTGCATCGACAGTTACAGTTCCGGGAGCGATCTCAAATTCAGGATCGAGAGAAGATGAACCGACTTTCAAGAGCATGTCACGCAAATTTGAAGCACGGCTGATACGGGGGAAGTAAATGTGTGCATCAGCATCAGGCAGATAACTCAAACCGGGACGGTCGAGAGAAGCAACGATACCGTCAATACCTTTGCCGTCTTCAGAGTCAGCAAAACGGTATTCTTCGGCAGAGACAAGAACTGCACCGATACCATCGCTGAATTTAACAGCAGTGACCTGTGCCGGACTTGCATTTACACTCTTGGCGCCGACTGCGGCTTCAAGATAACTGCGGACAGCATAGGGATCAGCATTTTTGAGCATGTAAGGTTTGGTGATGACAAAAGGATCGTTGTTGTCACGGATGACTTTGACCTCTTTGGTACCGTCAGAAACATTGATCTTAAGCTGGGCCTGAACGTTTGAGGGAGCATAACCGCCGGTGGTGCTGTGATTATTTGAGCGGGGAATACCGGGGATAGCCTGCGGAGTCAAGGCAATGTCACGGGAAACGCCGCTGCCGGAGGGAACGACGACGGGAGCGACCATTCCTGACGGAATACTGTCTGAATTACAGCCGCTGATGAACGGAACGCACATTACACTTGCGAGGATAAGAGAAATATTCAATTTATTCATAATAATACCTTCCCATCACTTATTTCTTGTTTTCTTCAACTTTTTTCTGTTCCTCTTTTTCAGGGGAATCTTTGAAGGGATTTTCGATACGGCGGTCAACGCCGGTAGCAGCACTGTCAGTATTGAAGGTCTGTTTTTCTGCTTCAATATCAACGAGAGATGCTTCTGCTGAAACAACGATGTAGGTACGTTCCTTGATGGAAGTAACTGTACTGAAAAGATATTTCAAAACAGGAATACGGCAGAGGATCGGCAAACCGATAGTCTGTTCAACATCATTTTCTTTTTCATAGACAGCAAGGATTTTTTCTTTGCCGAAAGAGAGAGTTGCAGAACCTGCGAACATGGCTGAATTGCTCAATTCAGATCCGGTATTTCCACGTTCAACAACGCTCTTGAAATAGAGGGAGTAATCAAAAATAACGCCGCCTGATTTAGCTTTATCAGCAGGATTTTTGAGACAGATAAAGGGATTGAGAACCTGCATTTCAAGATGCGGGGGATCAGCGTGAGTAACACCGTTTTCATCTTCGTAATTGCTCTTGCCGACATAGGTACGGCCGAGAACGTTTTTGCCGATGTTCTGATATTCAGGACTCATGGAAGTGCGGTAGATGAAGGGAGCGGTTGCTGGATTGGAAGACTGAACCTGACGGAGCAGAGCGAGGTCGCTTTTGCTGCCGACAGGAGTATTTACCATCATCAAAGATGCAGTTGCGACAGCGTTTGAATTGCCGGACTGCTGGAGACAGCGGATAAAGCTCATATCAAACTGGGGAGCAGTGAAAAATCCGCCCAAACCCCAGCTGGAGGAGAGAACATAGGGAACTGTTTCGAGAAGTTCATGAACGACAAGTTCACCGGCATTGTAACCGACATTGAGCAGGTTGACACCGGGACCGTTTTTCCATGCGAGATAGTCAAAACCCCAATCTTTAAGGTCACTGTCACGCAATTCATAATAATTTACACGGATACGTACCTGCGGCAGGGGGCGGTCGAGTTTTTCGAGCCATTTGAGAGTGCGTTTTGCAGAAGCATCCTGATCGCGCCAGTAAATAGTATTGGTCTCATCATTGATGAAGAGTGCGCCGCTGTCAGAACTGATGGTTGAATTTATGACTGCTGCCAGATCAGAAGCGGCACGGTACTTGGGAGAGTATGAAACTCTGGTAAGACCGGTTCCTGAAATGGTTGAGCCGTCGGCAGTTTTTTTGCTGACTTTGCGGTCAAGGACGGCAACTATTTTGTCAACATAGGGCATGAATTCACGACCGGTTGAGACCAGAATTGCCTGACCTTTGCCATCAGCAGCTGTGACACGGCGGATGGAGGAGTTTCTGTCGTAACGCAAAATTGCTGAATTGATAAAAGGAAGAATTTCCTCTGCATCAGCATTTTTGAGTTCATAGACTTTGCTTTCGAAGCGTACCTGTGCATCATCCTGACGCAAACGGATGGTACGGGTCGAATCTTTATCTGCTGCAAAAACAGAACAGCAGACCATCATTGTCAGTACTGCACAGCAGAACAGACTCAGATTTTTGTGGTTTTTGACCATTTTTTTTCCTTTCGTTAAATATTAAGAAATGATTTTAAATCACAAAATCATCAAAGAAAATGAAAAGCAATGATAACTGCTTCTTTTTCGTTCAGCATACCGGTAACAACTTTGAAGATAACTTCGCTGGTATACTCTTTTGTATTATTGACATTGGTACGGCGGAAGCGCACTTTCCATATCTGCGGAGTCAATGCCGGAAACTCAAGAGAGGTCAGATATGAATAGGCAACCGGTTCACCGACAGATTCATTGACGGCCTTGCGGGTCTTTTTGAAAAAATCAACCGTAAATTTCTCTCTGGCCTCTTCAGGAAATAGAGAAACAAAAGTTTCGGCATCATTTTTGACAAAAGCCTGAAGCAATTTTCTTGCCAATTCATATTCCTGTTTTTTGACTGTAAATTTTTCTTTCTGCGGAGGATATTCCTTAATAACTGTGCAACCGCTTGATAATAAAAGCATTGCAACTGCTGAAAATATAACTGCAAATTTAATTTTGAGCATATCAACTCCTTTTCGTGTTAATACTTTTAAGTGAAAATATCTTTCATTGTTAAATAATTTCGTTTAAAATAACACTTATTCCGATTTTTTCAAGTTCAAAATAATAAAAATCAGAAAAAATATGCCGTTTGTGTCGATTGTAAAAGCAAACGCACGCTCATTTTGAGAGCTGTGTGCGTTTACTATGACAAACAGTAATTGTGCATTTAATTTTATTTCTAATGATTTTAGAGGTAATTTCAAAAGTCCTCAAAAAATCTTGAAATTCATCGTCGCGATCTTAAAACGGAGTGTTTTCGGAGGTTATTTATTCAATAGCCACGCTC
>JAFVPG010000291.1 GCA_017505415.1 Lentisphaeria bacterium
CATAATCGAGGAATTATGTAAAACGTTTATTTCACGCAACAGGTGAGGGGAGTTTGTCTGATACTTTTTTATCTCCTATGTTAATTATCAGAGATGGTAAAAAAGGGAAATGGGGAGGGGGGGAAAGTTACCCTATTCCTCGTTATACTACTCAAGAGAACGGCTCTGTTGTTATTTCAGGTTATGATTATGTTGATACTGTTTTTCAGTTATTGGCTTCTGTTACTGAGACTATAAAAGGAGGTAGTCTTGCACTTGATATTTCTATTTCTTCAGTGACTTCTTTTATATAAAATTTCAGGTGATGTGAAAAAGAAATATCCATTATTAAAACAGAAAAATTTATTAAATACAATTTTTGAAAAATAATTTTTAATTTTCATAAAGATATAAAAAATCCATTTTTTTCTGCAACGGTTTCCCGGCCAGAAAAAAAATGGATTTTTATTTTTTTTATTTAAATTTGAAAAAAGTGTAAAAAGATGTATTTTATAAAATAGAAAGGGTTTTTATTATGGAAAAGCAAGTTTATTATAAAGCCAAAGCACTTCTTACTGAAAATGAGAGAATTTTTTATGAAATTCTTACTGAATTGATAAGCCTTGAACATCATATTATTTTATTCAAGGTCAGAATGGAAGATGTTATTAATGTCGATTTTAACTTGAAAAAGACAGATTTTGCTTTGTATCAGAGTTATAGAGGAAAAATGCGAAACCGTCATTTTGATTTTGTTATCTGTGATCGTAAAACACAGGAAATACAACGTGTAATTGAACTTGACGGTTGGACACATAGAAAAGAATCTGAAAAAGAAGCAGATGCTTTCAAGGATTCAGCTTGTGCCGAAGCCGGTATAAAACTTGTTCGTATTGATTATAATGATATGAATTATACAAGTGTTATTCTTAAAAAAATTACTTCTTGATTTTTCCTTACAGCCTTTTAAAGGCTGTTTTTCCCCCAGCCGTTAAGGCTTGGGGGAGTACTTGATAATAGATAAAAATAATTCAAATAAGCTCAATTATTATTTAATATCATTATTGAAATTATTCTTTTATAAAAAAATTCCTCTTTTTTTTACTTTTTCATTTGACAAAATTAAAAAAGCTGTTATTTTATCTATCAAAAACAATGTCGCATAATCTATGTTATGTTAAATTAAAATAATATCTCAAAACAACATGTTTGTTTTGTAACTGTTTTGTTATTATGATATTATAACTTATGAACAAGTATGCTGTTAATAACTTGATGATAAAATGTTGATATATATGTTTATAACTTTTCTGTATCGTTGTGCAAAAATCCTTTCAGGTATTTAAGTTGTTAACAATTTTATTCTTTTTGACAAATCTTTTATTTAAGGATTTGAAAGAAATAAAAACTATTGTATATTAATACAAAATATGTCAACTTTTAATAAAAGGTCATTCCGTATATGTATGATATTATTGTTGTCGGCGCCGGACATGCCGGTTGTGAAGCTGCTTATGCCGGTGCCAGATGGGGTGCAAAAACTCTGCTTTTGACCATGAATATGGACCATATTGCTCAAATGAGCTGCAATCCCGCTGTCGGTGGTATTGCAAAAGGTCAGGTGGTACGTGAAATTGATGCTCTCGGCGGTGGTCAGGGAATTGTTACTGATCATGCAGCGATCCAATTCCGTATGCTCAATTCAGCAAAAGGTGCGGCAGTTCAATCTCCACGCTCTCAATGTGATAAAGTCGCTTATCAAAAAGGATGGAAGTATCTGCTGGAACAATATCCGAATGTTGATATTCTGCAATCTGAAGCAGTGGAATTTATTCTTAACGACAAAAAAGAGATTTGCGGAATAAAAACACATCTCGGGGATGAACTTCTCAGCAAGACTGTCGTGCTTACGACCGGAACTTTTTTGAGTGGTTTGCTTCATTTCGGTTTGACCTCCCTCCCCGGCGGCAGAACCGGAGATACGGCTTCCACCTTACTTGCAGATGCGTTGCGCAATCAGCTTGGTCTTGAACTTGGCAGATTAAAAACCGGGACCCCTCCCCGAATCCTTGCCAAAACGATTGATTTTTCACAGATGTCACAGCAAAGAGCTGATGATTTTGAGGAGGAATTCAGCTTCTGGCCGAAAGAAACTCATGGAAAACTGATTGATGCAAAACGTCGTAAAATGCCGTGTTATATGGTTTATTCCAATGAAAAAACTGCTGAAATCGTTCGGGCAAACCTTGATAAAGCGCCTCTTTATCAGGGCAAAATAACCGGTGTAGGGGCCAGATATTGTCCATCTTTTGAGGATAAAGTTGTCCGTTTTGCGCATCATCCGAGGCATTTATTGTATCTGGAACCGGAGGGTGCAGAGACGGAGGAATATTATATCAATGGTATTTCTACCAGTTTGCCGCCTGAAGTGCAGCGTATGATGATTCAAACTATTCCCGGTCTTGAAAATGCGGTTATCTCCCGGTATGCTTATGCTATTGAATACGATTTTGTAATACCTCATCAAATTGACCGTACTTTGAGTGTAAAACGCTATCCGAACCTTTTTACTGCCGGACAGATAAACGGCACAAGCGGATATGAAGAGGCGGCAGGTCAGGGCTTGGTTGCCGGTATGAATGCTGCAAAATTTGCCGCCGGTGAACCATTGCAGGAGCTTCCGAGAGATACGAGTTATATCGGAGTAATGATTGATGACCTTGTGACCAAGGAAATTGTTGAACCGTATCGTCTTTTTACCAGCCGGGCGGAATACCGCTTGCATTTGCGTCAGGATAATGCAGATTTGCGGTTGTCAGAATTTGCGTATGCCAATAAACTTCTTTCTGAAGAAAAATACGCCTATTTTAAAGAGTATAAAAATCTGCTTGAAGAAACATTGGAATATTGCCGTACACATTCTTTAAAAGGCAAAAGTTATCTTACGCATTTACGTTCATTCAATGGAAATATTCCGGAAAATCCCGAAGAATATATTCAATTTCTCCCCCCCCTGCCCGACACCCGTATCGGCAGAAGGATTTTGAAACAGGTAATGATAATGGCGCATTATGATGGGTATTTGCAGCGTGAGCAAATTTCAATCAAAAAATTGCAGAAACTTGAAAGTTGGCAAATTCCGGCGGATTTTGATTACAGTCAGGTCAGTTTATGTAATGAAGCCAAAATGAAACTTGAAAAAATACGCCCAACCACCCTCGCCCAGGCCTCCAGAATTGACGGTGTAACTGTTTCTGAAATAGCGTTGCTGCAAATTCATTTGACCCGTCTTGCAAAAGAAGAAAAATAAATAATGAAAAAAATACTTTACAAAATAATGACTCATAATTTCAGAACTGCAGCGGCATTCTGGATATTGATGCTTTTTTTTGTAATGGGTATAGGAACGGATATTTATCAGGCATATTGCAAACGTAATAAAATTATACCTGCATATCTTGTTGAAGATTCAGAAAACTGCTATGCCCCCCCTTCCCTGAAACATATTCTTGGAACTGATTATATGGGGCGGGATGTTTTTTATCGTGCAGTTGCCGGAAGTTCATCGGCTTTGAAAGTGGGATTCTGTGCCGGCTTGATAGCGCTTTTTATCGGAGTGTCACTCGGTGCGGCGGCAGGATATTTCGGAGGAAAAACGGACAAAGCTGTTATTTGGCTTTACAGTACGTTTGCATCTATGCCGGGCTTATTGTTCATTCTTGCCTTTTCTTTGCTTTTCGGAAAAGGTTTTCTGTCTGCGGAAATGCAGTCAGGATTACGTTCTATCAACAAATATTTTCCGTTTGAAATGGATATTTTCGGTGTATATCTTGCAATAGGTCTGACTGGCTGGGTAAGTTTGTGCCGTGTTGTGCGTGCGGAAACATTGAAGTTGAAAAATGCAGTTTATGTACAGAGTGCCAGAGTTTCAGGGGTGCATGAATCTGCAATTCTTTTCCGTCATATTCTGCCGAATCTCTTTCATATAGTTATTATATTTTTCACTCTGCGTTTTGCCTATGCGATTATGACAGAAGTAATTGTCAGTTATCTTGGATTCGGAGTGCAAAGCATGCCATCATGGGGAATGATGATTTCAGAGGGGCAGGATAGATTGTGGCGCGGTATCTGGTGGGAAGTTGCAGGGGCAAGTTTTTTCCTTTTTGTGCTTGTTTTATCTTTGAATGTTCTCGGAGACAGTCTTCGGGATATTCTTGACCCGAAAAATCAATAAATATAAGATAAAAACATCTCAATCGCCGTCAGAAGGGCTTAAAAATGCAAAAAAACGGCATTTTTATAATTTTTTATAACTTTTTTTATAAATATCTGATTTTTTGACTTGTTTATTTGCAAATTTGTGTTATTTTACGTCAAACAACAACAATATTGCAAAATATTACTTTTAATAAGGAAAAATTTATGAGCGAATTTGAAATGCGGGATATTCCGGTAAGCATTGATGATATTATGCATACCGCTTATCTCCAGTACTCTCTCTCTGTCAACGTCGGACGTGCAATTCCCGATGTCCGTGACGGTCTGAAACCCGTTAACCGCCGAATCCTCTTCGCTATGCGTCAGCTTGGATTGACAAAAAGTCATTCCTATATGAAAAGTGCGCGTGTAGTCGGGGAAGTGATCGGTAAATACCATCCCCATGGCGACTCAAGTGTGTATGATGCTATGGTCCGTCTGGCACAGCCGTTTTCTATGTGTGCTGTTCTTGTTGACGGTCAAGGTAACTTCGGTTCAATCGACGGTGATAAAGCTGCTGCTTACCGTTATACAGAATGCCGTATGGAGAGACTTGCAGAAGAAATGCTCGCAGATATTGACAAAGATACTGTCGATATGATGCCGACTTTTGATGAATCAAGTCTTGAACCCGCCGTACTCCCCGCCCGTTATCCCCAGCTGCTTGTCAATGGAACAACCGGTATCGGCGTCGGTATGGCAACCTCCATTCCTCCGCATAACCTCGGTGAAGTTATTGATGCAACAGTTGCTTTGCTGGATAATCCTCAGGCAACAGTTGATGAACTTATGCAGTATCTTCCCGGTCCCGACTTCCCGACCGGAGCGATAATCAGAGGCAAAGCTGCTCTCCGCCGTTTCTATGCCACCGGCCGCGGCAGCGTCAAAGTCCGCTCCCGTGCCGAAATCGAAGAAGTTAACGGTCATGAACGTATTGTAATTACCGAAATTCCTTATATGGTAAATAAGGAAGAAATGGTCAAAAAAATCGCCGATCTTGTCAAGGATAAAAAAATCGTAGGCATTTCAGGACTCCGTGATGAATCCAGTGACCGTACAGGTATCCGTGTGGTTATTGATATTAAACAGAATGCTATGGCAAATGTCATTTTGAATCAGCTTTATACTCACACCTCTCTGGAAACAGGATATGGTGCAATTATGCTGGTCGTTGACCACAACCGTCCCCGCATCATGAATCTGATTCAGGTTCTTGAGGCATATCTTGATCACAGAATGGAAGTTGTTATCCGCCGTTCACAGTTTGAACTCAAAAAGGCTGAAGCACGAGCCCATATCCTCGAAGGTTTCCTCAAAGCTCTTGATAATATCGACGCAGTTGTTAAAATCATCCGTGAATCACGCACCAAACAGGATGCTGCTGATGCGTTGGTCGCAAGATTTGAATTCAGCCGTGTTCAGGTTGCGGCGATCCTTGAAATGCGTCTGCATCAATTGACCGGACTTTCTGCAGAAGAATTGAATGCTGAATATCAGGAAAAACTTGCTACTATCAAATATCTTAAGGACCTGCTGGCTTCCCGTGAAATGCGTCTCGGCGTTATCCGTGAAGATTTGCTTGATATTAAAGCCAAATATGCTGATCCCCGCCGTTCAGAAATCACTCTTGATGACAGCGACCTTAACATTGCCGATCTTATTCCCCGTCACAGCTGTGTTATTACCGTATCCAATACCGGATATATCAAACGTGTCCCTGCTGATACCTACAAAACACAGCATCGCGGCGGTAAAGGTATTATCGGCATGAAGACCAAAGACAGTGACTATGTCGAACATATCTTTAATGCAGACAGTCACGATTTGATATTCTTCTTCACTGACCGCGGATTTATGTACTGGCTCAATGTATATGAAATTCCCGAAGGCAGCCGTACAGGCAACGGCAAAGCTATTGTAAATATGATCAAAGTCATGCCCGGTGAAAAAATTTGCGCCATGCTTACTGTTAAAAAAGAAGAATTTGAAGATCCCAATAAATTTATTGTTATGGCATCCCGTCTCGGTTATATCAAAAAGACTTCACTTTCTCTCTTCAAAAATCTTCGCCGCACCGGTCTCCGCGCACTCGTTATTGAGGAAGACGACGACCTTATCGGTGCAGCAATTTCTTCAAACGGAGATGAAGTTATCCTCTCCACCCGCAAAGGTATGGCTTGCCGCTTCGACCAAACCGATGAGCAGATCCGTCCGATGGGACGTACCGCACGCGGCGTAACCGGTATGCGTTTCAAACTTGACGATGATGATATTGTCAGCATGGAAATCATTCATGAACACGTTGAAGATGTTGAAATCGACGAAAATGAAGAAGTTGCAGACAATGATGAAGCTCCCGTCACCGGCAGCGGTCCGCAGGTTCTCGTCATCACTGACGGCGGCATGGGAAAACGTTCATTTGTTTCAACTTACCGCAAAACCAACCGCGGTGCAAAAGGCGTCGTAAGTATCCGTCTCAAAGAAAATGAATCTGTTGTAACTGCAATTCAAATTGCAGACGAAGATGAACTTCTGATGACTACAGAATGCGGTCAGCTTGTCCGTATTCCTGCCAATGAAGTACGTACAGTCGGCAGAGCTTCCAAAGGCGTACGCATCATGAACTTGAATGACAATGACCGTATTACCGGCGTTGCAAAATTCAAGGAAGTTGAAGGCTCTAAATCTCAAAATGATGAAGAAACTGCCGATGCCGGTGATGCAGAAGCTATGCCCGATGTCGAAGTTTCCGCAGAAAATACTGAAGTTCAGGAGTAATATGACAGAAAAAATTGACATATCCATGTTTGTTCACGAAAAAAAACGTGCGGCAATCATGGGTATTGTCAATGTCACACCTGATTCATTCAGTGACGGCAATGATGGAGAAAAATCCATAGACAAGGCTTTGCGTTTGATTGATGAAGGTGCTGATATTATTGACATCGGCGGAGAATCAACCCGCCCCGGTGCAGTTGAAGTATCTGAAGCTGAAGAAAAAGAACGGGTTCTCGGATTGCTGGTGCCGTTAAAGAAAATACGTCCTGATGTTTGTGTAAGTGTTGATACACGCAAAAGCAGATGTGCGAAAGTTTTTCTTGACAATGGTGCAGATATTATAAATGATGTCAGCGGTCTTGTTTATTCTCCGGATATGGCGCAGGTTGCAGCAAAATACAATGCCAAGCTGATTATAATGCATTCTCTGAGCGCGGGCATTGCTGATGCTGCATATTCTTATAATGATGTTGTTTCGGAAGTTTGCAGTTTTCTACAAAAACAAAAAGAATTTGCAATCAGCTGCGGAGTCGCAGAATCCAATATTATAATTGATCCGGGACTTGGTTTTTCAAAAAATACGGATGAAAATTTTGAGCTTATAAAAAATATAAAGCGGCTCTCTGATATTGCACCGGTTCTCATCGGACATTCAAGAAAACGTTTTATCCGGGATTTTCTCGGTATTGAGAATGTTAAAGACAGTGACGGAGCAACAGCCTGTCTGTCGGTTTTTGCCGCTGCTTCAGGATGCGCCATAATCCGTGTGCATAATGTAAAACAGACAGTCGGTTTTCTGCACTTGGCAGATAGATTAAGGAGCAGTTGAATATGAATTATCTCAGCGTTTTTTACGAAGCGATTACGCCTGTATTGGAAATTTTGACCATAGCGTTAATTATTTATTGTCTGTTGTATTATTTGCGGCGGACACGGGCGGTTTTTGTACTTTCCGGTATGTTCATGCTGCTGGTAAGTATTACTTTTCTTTTCAGGATTCTTAATTTTTCGATTCTGTCAAGTCTTTTGAGTGAACTTGGTACAGTGCTGGCATTTGCAGTTATTGTTATATTTCAATCTGAAATACGTCAGGGGTTTGCAAAACTGGGTACATCTCTTTTCTTTTTCAAGGGACAGCAGCAGGAAACGATTCATGAGCTGGTACAGGCCTGTTGTGAAATGGCTGAGGAAAAATGCGGAGCATTGATTGTGATTGAAGGCAAAATACAGATGCAATCGATCATAGAAGATGCTATTCCATTGGATAATCCGGTACAGGCAATAATTCTTGAATCAATATTTTTCCCGAAGGCTCCGCTGCATGACGGAGCTGTTATCATCCGTGACGGCAGGATCATTGCTGCCAGAGCTATTCTGCCGCTTGGACAGAATGAAAATATTTCAAAGCGCTGGGGGACAAGACATCGTGCGGCTATCGGCATAACTGAAGAATCTGATGCCATTGCTCTGGTTGTTTCCGAAGAGACAGGAGCCATCAGTATTGCAACGAGAGGTTTTATGTGGAAAAATATTCCGCAGGATAAATTGCATGAAGTCCTTGATCTGCTTCTGATTCGCAAAGGAAGTGATTATGAAATCAGTAAAACTTTGGGGAGAGTATAAAATGTTGAAAAAAATATGGCGGCATCTCTGTTCTGATTGGATAAGAGTTTTTATGGCGTTATTTCTCGCATATATGATGTATGCTTTGCGTTCAGGGGAGGATAAAAAAGCAAGTAAAGTTTTTGAACAGATTCCGGTAAATATTGAATACAGAGATGCAAATATTGTTAATCTTGACAACAGACAGCATTATACATCTGTCTCCTTGGAAGGCGCACCGAATCGTCTTGAGAAAGTCAAAGCATCACAAATAGTTATAACTGTCGAAATCGACAGGAAACATCTTACAAATGGTTTGATTGAGTTAAGCGAAAAAAATATAAAATGTCCTTCAGGCTTGAAAGTCAAAGATATTCATTCTCCCAATATTCCAATTAATCTTGAAACAATTGAAAGTAAAAAAGTTCCGGTTCGTGAAAGATTTGATTCCCTGAAAAAACTGTCTGCAAATTATTCTGTTGCCAAAACTACTATTTTTCCTGCCGAGGTCGTCATTTCCGGTCCTCAATCAAAAATAAAAAATATCAGAGAAGTAACCACCTCCCCTATTCCGCTTGATGGAACAATACAGGACAGTTTTAAATATATTGCAGATATATCACCGATCGCAGATGTAACAACCGCTCCGGCAAAAGTCAACTGTGAAATATCCATATCCCGGAACTTCAGCAAACGTACATTAAAAAAAGTTCCTGTCCGTCTGCTGCTGCCAACTGGAAAACTGCCTGATTTTAATTACAGAGTAAA
>JAFVPG010000292.1 GCA_017505415.1 Lentisphaeria bacterium
GGTCTGATCGGTAGGGCAGTGGAAAATAGTTCCTGTACGGGTCACACCTTTTTTATAAGAGATGCTGGTATATTCCATGATCAAAGATGCCCATGTGCGTCCGCGTTCATTGGTATTTGCAGTGTATCCGCCGTAAGCGGGCGGCAGAAAATCATGATTGTCATTGGTATAAAGCATTGCGGCCATACCGAGCTGTTTTAAATTATTTATACAGCGGCTCGCTCTTGCACGGTCTCTGGCTTTATTCAGAGCGGGCAGCAGCATTCCGGCAAGAATTGCGATAATGGCTATGACTACAAGCAATTCGATCAAAGTAAAAAGATTTGTTTTTACTTTTTTACAACTGAAATTCTTTGATTGCATTTTTTTCATTTTTGAATCTCCTTTCGGATTAATAATTTTATATAAAAAAATCAAAGTGATTTTTTTCTGACAAGTGCTCCGCCGGGGGAAGCGGCTTCTTCAATAACTTCTCCGAAACAATCGAAATATTCCGCATTGTCCAATTGCAGCGGAGACGGGCTTAAATTAAGAATAATATCCGCAGTTTCCGCAACTTCAAAGAAACGGGCATCGTCTATAAGAAATACAATACATTCTTCTTCAGATGAAACTTTGAGATAACAGAGATTTTCACCGAAATATCTGCCTTGCCATTTTCCGCTGCGGAAAGTATCAAGATGCTGACGGTAAAATTTCAGCCAGTGACGGACTATTGCCAAAGCCTCAGGACGCTGCTCTTCAAAATCGATCGACACCATCGGCACACCGGCGATCGCGGCCATCATGTGACGTGAAATATTTTCGTTCAATTCATCTTTATGCCAGAAAACGGGGTCTGAATGAGCCGGAAAGCCGCTGCCGAGTTCCATATGTATTTTTGAAAGACGGCGCAGATTATCCATCCAGTCAAGCGGTACATCTGCCGCACGGTATTGTGTACCGAGATAAGCTATGGCGCGATGACAATATACTTCACGGAATTCTATCAGTATATCCGGTTTCACTTCTCTCAGTCTGCCAATCATTTCATTCATGAAATTATAGATTTTTCTGCCGCACGGTTCAGTCAATGAGGGACAGACTTTATCAATAAAATCTACTTTCAAACCGTCAATACCGTATTCCTTCATGACATTTACTATCTTGCTGATCATCTCTTCGGCGGCCTCTGCATTGTTAAATTTCGGAAGACGGAAACCTGCAGCAATAATATCAGTAATACTTTCAGCATATTTTGCCGCAAATTTGCTGTCAATACCGATAAGAAACGGCGTCAGCCACAGCATATATTTCATGCCGAGATGATGGATCCTTGCCAGATGTGCAGAAAAATCGGGAAATTTCTCCTTGCAGAGTTCCCAATCACCGATATCTTTATACCAGTTGTTTACAGCCATTCCGGCTTTGACACGACGCATTTCAGGAAAACTCCAGCCGTCATCGACGATCAGAGTTTTCATGCCGAGTTCAGCCGCCTTGGGGGCTGCCTCATCGATCCACGCCTGAGTTACTGCGGCATGTGTCGCATACCATGTACAATAAACAGGATCCCATGCGGCATCGGGGATTTGCGGCATCGGATATATTTCAGCAAGTTTTGCGACCAGGCCGGATACAGCCTCCGTCCATACGACATCGGATGTATCAATACAAAGTTCAAAAGAAATATCTTCATTTTCAGGTACTGCAACAGTAAAAGTAAGCACATATGAACGTGAAGTCTGATCAAGTTCCGCTCTAACATCGCAATCATCGATAAGATCAGTAATGCCGACGGTACAGCGATTGTGCCCCGACATGGCAAAAAAACTTATCATCGGCCAGAAACGGTTGAACGCAGATTTGAAATTGATATTGAAATTCAATTTCGCAGACGGCCAGCGGCAGTCAGGATGCCAATACCCGTTAATGTCCAATATAGGGACCTCCATCTGCATTGTGAGCAGACCGCTGCCTTTTGCTGCCTTTACCGGGATGATCCCTTTTTCATCCGGTACGGCACTGTATTGTGCCGCACCGTTTTTGATCATCACTTCAGTATTCATTTAGCCACCATTATTATAAAGTCGCGTTCAGGAACAGTAAATGTCAATTTACCGCCTTTGACGGGAAGACTCTGCTCAGTCATTACGTTCATAAAGGATGATGCATCGCTCCAGTTGCGGATACCTTTTTCAAGTTCCAGAGTGAAGTTCAATGCTTTGTCAGTATTGTTGTAAGCGATGAAGAGATATTTATCATTTCTCTTGAATACTGAAACAACTGTATTCGTGCCGCCGGGGGCGTTGAATTTTGCGACTTCAT
Organism: Lentisphaeria bacterium; assembly: GCA_017505415.1. Lineage (GTDB taxonomy): Bacteria > Verrucomicrobiota > Lentisphaeria > Victivallales > Victivallaceae > RGIG5270. The sequence goes on from JAFVPG010000292.1 coordinate 2,308, forward strand.
TTATGCGCCAGTAGGGGATCCAGCTGACTTTATCGTCCCAGCCGAAATGTTTATCGAGTTTGTCATGAACCGGAGTCATTGACGGGCCGAAACAATTGTGCATCAATGAATCGTTTACAAGGATCATACCGATGAGGTGATTATAAATCTTCTGTGCGGCAGGACTTTTATAAAACGGCAGCTGCTGCGGATAATACATACTTGCGATACGGGTGTACTGCGGCAGGAACAGATTTGTCCAACCCCATGTATAATTGTTGCATCCGGCACGGAAAGTATCAAGCTGCAGGAAACTATGATAATTCATATTGGTACCGACCAGAGGTGCGAGATTTTCGCCGTCGACAAAAACATCACAGAAACCGTGTCCGGCAGCAGAAGGTGTGCCTGATGAATGTATCATAAAGACAGAATCTTTGTCCAATGATTTCATAAAAGTATATATTCTGCGGGTGAATTCACGGATACTGCGGAAGTTCCATGTCGGACGTCTCTTGCCGTTCCAATCGATCCAGCCGTGACCGTGATGAGCATTATTGCACCAGCGAACATCCGCCCAGTCGGTATACCAGCCGCGAAGCTTCAATGTCTTATATGATTTTTCCATTTTTTCCATATAGAAATTGATATAATCATGGCTGGGACAAATCAGATAATGTTCGCCCGGGATATTGTTTGCTCTCATAATTCCGGGAGTGATGAGAAGTTTTCGATCCCATCCTTTGGGAGCTGGAGTCAGACGCCATGTATCACCGTAATAACGGTATTCCATTGAGCGCGGAGTGGCAGCACACATAGCCAGATAAGGTGCAACAATAGTATTGGGACGGTTTTTCTGATAGCTGTCAAGTTCCGCTTTCATTACCGGATTGAGGATGGTGATATCAGGATAACTGTACAACTTGAACAGATTGTTGAAGTTCATGCGGAGATTTGTCCACATGCGGATATTGCGGGCTTTGGGATTTACTTCACGGATCGGAGTAGCTTCAAAACCGAATTCTATTTTGCGCGGCTTGTCAAGGACGACTGCTGTATCAAAAATATTGACTCTGGCAGAGGTCATATCGCCTTTTCTGGTGACGACAAGGCTTTCTTTTGTGTTTTGCAAATGGAAACCTTCAAGTTTCTCCATTGCGAACTGCAAACCCGCCTCATTGCCTCCGAGCCAGAAAATGGGAGTGTCTGTCAAAAGGTCTTTGACCGATTTTCCTTGAGGAACAGTACCTGTACGCTGCAGACGGTAATCGTTGAAATTGCGCAGATCGGAGCAGTTTTTGCTCATGGGAATATTAAGAGCAAGATCGCTGACGGTATATTTTTTGCCTTCTGGCAGAAATTCAACAGTAAGCCAGAGGAAACCGTCAAATTCCATTGTGCCGCTCATTTTAACGGTCAGAGGACCGAGTTTGCCTGAAGCGCTGAGTTTGCAGATGGTTTCATTTACCGGAGTGATCTTGATGTCACTGCCTTTCAGAGTGCAGTTTACTCCGTTGACTTTAGCGGTCAGATTTACAGGAGCGGCGAGCACCTGCTGATTTCTGGAAATGATTTGAGCGGGCAGCAGAGAACCGGGTGCAAATTTATATGTACGGCAAACGACGTCGATTTCATTGCCGCGGACTTTCAGCGGTGTATAAGGATACGGGACCTTGTCGGAAATACCTGTGGTATTGTTATGCCACGGAGTTTTTCCGTCAGGGTAAACACGATAAGAATCACGGTATTCCCAGAGAGATTTGCCGTTATTGTCTTTCAAATCGATGCAAAGTTTGTAATCTCCGGGGGCAACATTTGCCAGTGAGACTGCATTTTCATATTCAATTGTTTTTTTGGAAAAATCGACAGATGTGACAGTCTTGCCTGCAGCATCCTGCAAATAAAGTTTTCCTTTAGCGGGTTTACCGTTGAAAATCGGAGCCGGCTGAGAATTACTTACATGAAGTTTTTTATTCGGGATATCGGTGAAAAGATAAAGGAAATTGAAATTTCCTTTCTGCAATCCGAAAACCTGAACATTTGCATTATATGCATTGGGGACTGAAATGTTGATTTCGCCTGAATCAGCTTTAGCAGGGATTTTTGCAGAACTTTTGCCGTTGGCGTCAACAAATTCAACCGCAGCACCTTTGGATATTGAACTTGTAAGTTTGCCTTCGTAGATATCACCGGCAAGGACAACACGGTAAGGCGGAAGTGATTTTTTGAATGTCATCGGGAAAATTCCCGCAGCATAACTTCTACCTGAAGGGCCCATGGCGGAAAAATGGCGGTTCGGTTCAGAGAATGAACGGCAGATATTGATACCCCATTTTTCGCCGTCAAGAGGAGATTTGACTCCGAGATCGGAGAACGGGACCTTCAATTCCATAGTCCATGTCTTATTTTTGAGCTTATTCACAAAAACCAATCCTTTGGCTTTCCAGTCGGTTTGGTTGTTCCGGCATGAATAACTCATCTCCTTGAAATTTATTATCCATTGAAAGCGGTCTTTTTTCGGAGTGACAAGGTATAATTCAACGCAGTCATCCCAGCAATTTTCTGCGCTCTGACCGTCTACAGTAAGTTTTATACCGGGAGTTTTAACGCCGAGATACAGATATTTATCATCATATGAAAGATTGACTTCTGACTGCTCAGCTGCAAGTCTTGCACCGTTGGTGATATCAAACATAACGCCTACGGTACTGCCGTATTCACCGGGAGTTACCACACCGTCAAGTTTTGCAGGGGCTGATTTGACACCGCTGATGGTTATGCCGTCGACTTTCGACATGGGACGCGGACGTTCAGCATCGTAGATCTCATATATTTTATCTTCAGGAAGGACTTTATCAAAGATCTTGAATTCATCAAATGCGGTAGAGACCAGAGGTTTCACTGAACCTCCGAGTTTTGCATAATTGATTTTGCCGAGCATCGGTTTGGGGACTTTACTTTTTTTGACCAGTTTGCCGTTCAGATAAAGTGTACAGTAATTGCTGTCATAGGTGATTGCGGCGAACTGCCAGCGTCGGTCATTTATGGTGATTGCTTTTGGAGTAACGGCAGCACCGTAACTGCGGTTGCGGGTATCTCCGCTGTAAAAAACAAGTTTGCCGCTGTAACTGGAATTGAGGCCTACATCCTGATAGCGGAAAAGATGACACCAGCCGGGAGTACCGTTTGCCATAAAAAGATAAATATTCTGTTTTGTGGTTTCAGTGCTGTATCCGTCTGCTTTGAACCAGAAAGTAACAGTGCCTTTTTCTGGGTTGAGAGCTTGCAGCATTGCAGGGTCGGAGTACCCGGACGTAACGATCGCCTTGCCTTTTACTCCCGATATAGTCTTTATGTTTTTCGGAAGATTTTCAAATTTATTTTCGTAGACAGGTTTCGCCGACAAAGCACCTGCGGCAAGTAATACGACAGCAGTTATAAACTTACATTTTTTCATAATCATTCTATAATCCTTTAAATATGCAGTTTTTTGTTCGACAGACAATACCTGCAATATTGCCTGCGCTGATAAAATATCAACCCGACGTTCATTTAAACGTCATTTACATTCTTCATGAGAAGAACGCTTTCACCCTGCAGAAATCCTTCTGCCGGATTGTATATGTTATTTTTTCAATTTTCAATTCTGACACGGAAATTCACAAGACAGCTGTCCGATAATTCCAGACGTTCTGCATAAACTATCGGAACATATATCAGAATATCCCCGTTATTCCTGTCCAGATTGACTGTGAAATTGGATATCGCCGTATCTTCATTCATAGATGCAGTACGATTGAATATGACGGTCAATGTCTCCTCTATCGGCATCAGACTTTCAATGTCTATTTCGATCATGGAAAGCTGATTGCGGCTGTATGCACAATTCATCTCTTCAGGATATTCTCTGCCGTAGATATTGCCGATCATAAACAATCTGCCGGAGCTGTGCATCACCAATCTTGACATGCTGGAAGGCGAACACAAATTTTTGCCGTCTGCATAACGCATTATATATGGTTCACTCCATGTCATACCGTTATCATTTGAAACGGCACAGAATTTCACCCAGTTTTCAGTTTTATTTTTCTCCCGCACCA
>JAFVPG010000293.1 GCA_017505415.1 Lentisphaeria bacterium
CCGAAAACACTCCGTTTTAAGGTCGCGACGATGAATTTCAAGATTTTTTGAGGACTTTTGAAATTACCTCATAGAATAGATACAACATTTTAGCTGCGATAATTTTTATTGTTGTTATATAAATTCAAGCTTACTGATTTTTTCGACCGCAACTAAAAATTTATACAAAAAAACAGGGGTATTGCAACCATTTACGAATTTTTGCACCCCCCTTTTTTATTTTTTTGCAAAACTGTTTTTTGATGTTTTGTAACAGAGAAAAAATTTTTTATAAACGTAAAATGTCCCGAAAAAATGTCAAATTATGATTTTTTTGAATAAATAAAAAATGGTCATTGTTTCGTTATCTCGCGAAAATATCTCTGTTTTTAACTTTTTATACAGCAGAGAATATTTTTCTGTTCAATCAAAAGGATTTTTTCTCCGAAATAAACGCAAAATGTCCTGAAAAATAGTTGCACCAGCGACTTTTATAAATCTCTGATAAAATAATAGAACAAGATATGTATTACAAGCGAAAAAACTCTCATTTTTCATTTTCTCATCATATGAGCGAAGCGAATGCTTCATAGCTGAATGAAATGAAGCTGATTCATATTGTGAAGTGAAACGAAACAATGCTTCATCGTCAGGCGTTTTTTTATGAAGCACGGCTTCGCCGTATGAAGCGGCACGTTGTGCCATGAAGCGCACCTGCGGTGCATGAAGCGAAGCCTGACGGCTTCATGTTTTTTTTGCCTTGGAATCAAGGCAAAAAAAATGGTCGGGGCAACAGGATTCGAACCTGCGACCTCATGGTCCCAAACCACGCGCTCTAGCCAGACTGAGCCATGCCCCGATATTTTCCCTATAAGATAGCTCTTTTTTTCAGATTTTCAAGTAAAAATACTTAAAAATAATGTTTTTTGTTCAAAGTAAATCAAATACCATTTCATTGGAAACATCAGTAAAACCGAATTTCTGATAAACAGATTTGCCCATATCTGATGCATTGAGATAAACTTTGCAGCAGCCGCAGCTGCGTGCTTTTTCCACCAGTGCGGATACGATTTTACTTGCAAGACCTTTTCCGCGGAAGTCAGGCAAAGTGTACATATTCAGCAGACATGCGCTTTTGCCGTTGGGGACACCGTAGCTTGGCGGATGATTATGGAAACAGATTCCGCCGGTTGCCGCGATTTTTCCGTCAATTTCAGCAATGACTCCGTAATAAGTTCCATTGGCAATAAACTCTTTGAAATAATCAATATTTACCTGTAAAAATTCTTTTTCCGGTATCGGCATAGATGATTTTTCACGTTCTTTTCTCATTTGAATCCGTAATTCTGCCAATAGAACGGCATCTTCTGAAATAACTTCACGCAACTGCATAAAAACTCCTGTCTTGATATTATAACAATTTTTTTGAAATATACACTGTGAATCATGAATTTCAAGAAAAAATGATAAAATATTTTTTATTGAAATATGGATCCTGCAAGGGGATTTGCTGAAGAATAAATTTGAAAAATGATATTGATATGCTATATTATATTTGTATTTTTTTAATTAATCATAAGGAGAGGAAAATGAAGGTCCCTGAACTTACTGCAATGTTGTTTTATTGTGTGTTTTTGCTGGTAATAGGTCTCTACTGCTTTTTGAGCGAGAGAAAGCGTGAAGGATCTGAGAAAGAATATTTTCTCGGAGGCAGAGGCATGAATGGATGGGTTTCTGCTCTGTCTGCCGGAGCATCGGATATGAGTGCATGGATTCTGATGGGATTGCCGGGGGCAATTTATCTTTACGGAGTCGGACAGGTATGGATTGCTGTCGGGTTATTCATCGGAACTGTTTCTGCATGGATTTTTATTGCTCCGAGATTGCGCCGTTATTCGATTGCTGCAAATGATTCAATTACGATTCCGCAATTTCTTACCAACCGTTTCTGTACAGAGAAAAAAGGAATTTTGATAATTTCTGCTATTGTTTTTGTTGTTACTTATTGTGTGTATGCGGCGGCAAGTCTTTATGCATGCGGAACTTTGTTTAATACGGTTCTCGGAATGGAGCCTAAGACTGCAATGATAATAGCTACTGTTGTTATTGTAGTATACACTTTTCTCGGGGGATACAGTGCTGTTTGCTGGACGGACTTTTTTCAGGGACTGCTGATGCTTGCGGCATTGCTTTTTGTGCCGATAATGGTTCTGCTTATGATGAATTCAGCCGAATTTGTCAAGCCGGCAGCAATGATTCCTGCAAATTATTGGAACTGGTTTTCAACCGGAAAATGTGATTGGAAAAGCTGGAGTGATATAATTTCCGGTCTTGGCTGGGGATTTGGATATGCCGGTATGCCGCATATTCTCATACGTTATTTTTCGGTTTCAAGTGAAAAAGAGATGAATAAATCCCGTATTATCGGTTGTGTCTGGTTCTTTTTTATATTGCTTTCTGCTTGTGCGGTAGGTTTGATTGGACGTGAATTTATCGGAGACAGTTTGACAACAACTCAGGATGGGAATACATTGATTTTTATTAATATGGTAAGAAGTGTTTTTGACTGGATTGCCGGAAATGTCGGCGGCACTGTGATATGGGTATTCTGTGCAGGATTTCTGCTTTCTGCCATTCTTGCAGCGGCAATGAGTACTGCAGATTCACAGTTGCTTGCTTCATCATCGGCTTTTGCCTCTGATTTGTATAAACCGCTTGTCCGCAAAAATGCAAGTGATAAAGAAATGATGTTTGCAGGCAGAGCTATTGTTATTGTTATTGCGATAGTGGCATTTATCATTGCTTCACGCCCGGAATGTAAAGGGCTTATGGATTTGGTTGCATGTGCATGGGGGGCATTTGGTGCGGCATTCGGACCGGTGATAATCCTTGCATTGTATTGGAAACGTCTGACATATTCCGGTGCTTTATCCGGAATTATTGTCGGTTTTGCGGTCGATGCATTATGGTATATATTTATGAGTAAAACCGGAATCTATGAAATCGTTCCCGGTTTTATTGCAGGTTTTGCGGCATCTGTTATTGTTTCATTGTTGAGTAAAGCTCCGGAACAGACCGTGGTTGATACTTTTGAAAAAGCACAGAAAAAGATAGAAAATTCTGAAGTTAATTGAGTTCACGCAAGGAGTTGATAATCATCAGAACCCCTGAAATTATCAAAATTATATAAATAACGGTTTTGAACGTTTTGATGATTTTTTTAATTGATTTCAGGTCAATTTTTTTTCAACAGCATCGGGGTATGATTTTTCATCGGTTCAAAACCGAGAGAGGCATAGAATTTTTCATTGCCGGGAGTTGCGATTAGTTGAATCCAGTCGATTCCGAGTTTCAGAGATTCTTCAATGATTTTCCGGACGATTGCCCTTCCGATGCCGAGACCTTGAAACTCTTTCATAACTGCGACATCCTGAATACAGCCGTCGCTTACACCGTCGGAAATGAGCCGTCCCATGCCGACCATTTCATTATTGATGAAAGCTCCCGCAAAAAGTGTTGAGTTTTTACAAATTTTTTCCAATGCTTCCTGTGAAAAACTTTCATCATACCAGCCGACAGAACGATAAATGCGCTCCAACGCCGAAGCGGGAGCGCATTTGAGTATACGGATTTCAAAGTCCGTTTTATTGCATGTTTTTGACGACATTGCGTGCAAATTCCATACAGCCGACTTCAGTTGCACCTTCCATGAGGCGTGCGAAGTCATAAGTTACTACTTTGGAGCTGATAGCTTTTTCAATGGCGGAAATGACGAGGTCGGCAGCTTCAGTGAAACCGATGTGACGCAAGAGCATTTCACCGGAAAGTGCCAGACTGCAGGGATTGACCTTGTCCATGCCTGCATATTTGGGAGCAGTTCCGTGGGTAGCTTCAAAAAGTGCGTGACCGGTTATATAGTTGATATTCGCGCCGGGAGCGATACCGATACCGCCGACACATGCGGCAAGTGCATCGGAAACATAGTCACCATTGAGGTTCATTGTGGCAATGACATCATATTCGGCGGGACGGGTGAGTATC
>JAFVPG010000294.1 GCA_017505415.1 Lentisphaeria bacterium
CGTCGACCGTATTGACCTGCGCTTCCATGGATACGGGGTATTCGCCCGATGGAAGGGCAAGGGGGGCGGCGTAAGCCCCCTTGCAAAAAAATCAGTCAATGTTTAGTACAGAGCATTTTCAAAAAAAGAAAGTAAGATAAAGAAAAATTATCTCGGGAGACTATTCTTTTATTATAAAAAATTCAACTTAAGTACAAAGAAAACAAGCAAAAAAATGCACATTTCTGTTATGACTTATTCTATTTTCACTTTACCGGATTCCGGCAAGTACTGCGCTCAATTCTTCAACCGGCAACCCGATTATATTATCAATAGACCCCGAAAAACTTTCAATTATTTCATCTCCATATTCCTGAATGGCATAAGCTCCGGCTTTATCAAGAACATTCACTTTGTTTATATAGTCCCGGATTTGTTTTTCATTCAGATCTTTGAAAATCACCTCAGAAACAACTGAAAATGTATGATGAAATTTCTTATTCAGACAAATAACTGCACAACCGGTTATGACCTGATGTTTCTTACCGGAAAGAGTTTGAAGCATCCTGATCGCATCTTCCTCATCGGACGGTTTGCCGAGAATCGTATTATCAAACAATATTACAGTATCTGCCCCCACAACAACTTTATCCGGATGTCTTTCCGCTACTGCGGCACACTTCAATTCAGCATTTATTTCCGGCAGTAATGCAGGTATTTCATGAGTTTTCAATTCCCCGGCATCAGAAACACATACCCTGAAAAATACGCCGTGCTTTTTCAGTAATTCAGCACGGCGCGGACTTTTTGAAGCAAGTATTATTTCAGAAGGCAGCATCAGAAATTTTCTTTTTCGTCAGAAACTGCGACAGGTTCGATTGTCTGCTCTGCCGGAGCAGGAACTGCAACTTCCTCTTTTACCTGAGTCAAACGTTCAAATTTGAGGTTGATACGGCGAATGGAATTGACTCCGAAAAAGTTCTGAAACATTGCAGCAAGAGCGGCTTTGACCTTTTGAGTTATCTGCGGCAGACCGCCGTCTTTGCCGTCATATTCACAAATCAGATTAAGCATATAAGTTTTGCGGACACGGTAAAGCCGGATTTTGATAATGCGCACTGACGGGAACGCATTAAGTTCGGCACGCACTGTGTCTTCAATAGCATTTACAGTGATAGCTACATCTCCGTCTGCGGAACTGGTGCAAACTTCATGACAGCGGTGACGGCGGAAAATAAGTTTGAAAATAATTTTGATGATCAGCATGAGAAGTACAACTGCAAGCACAACACATACGCCGGTTGCATAACCTTTGTTGAACTCGTTTTCAGTTACCGGCTTGAGAAATTTACATGCCCAATCAAAAAATTCACAACATTTCATAAGACACCTCTTTCGTTTGATTTGACTAAATTTAACACCGGAAAAGCTATTTGTCAAAGTTTTTTTCATTTTATTTTCGGAATTTTTGAAAAAAAACGTTGACTTTTGTTCAATGTATACTATATTCATTTCAGTTACTAACCGTAAATCTTCCAAAAGAAAGGACAAAAAAATGAAAAAATTTATTGCTCTCGCAATCGTTTGCAGCTGTGCCGCTTCACTCTTTGCCGGCGAAATCGAAATTAAAAACATCGCAAGAAAAAATAAAATCGGGGATAAAAAAATCGTCAGCTGGCAGTTGAACGGCAACGCAAAAAATCCCAGTTACGGAACTTGTGAAGTCATTCAGGGCAGTGAAAAAGATGAAAAAGCAGTTAAGATTGCCAATGCAAAAGTCGCAACTGCTTTTTACTATCTGCCCGGTGTTTCCGCAAAAGCCGGTTCAAAAGTAAAAATTTCCGCTGATGTCAAAGGCAAAGGCACTTTCCTTGCCGGTTTCTATACCTACACCGGCAAAGTCGGTTATTTCCCCGCTGTCAATGCAGAAAAATCCGTCACTCTGACCGATAAGTTCCAGGAAGTTGAATTTGAATTCATCGTCAGCAACGGTGCCAAAGGTCAAATCTGCGAAACCATCCGCCCCTTCATCAAAGCAGGTGCAAACAGTGAAGTCATCATTGAAGATCTGGAAATCGAAATTGAACCTGCCAAATAATCTTCACTGAAAAAATACAGTATTACTGATACTATATTGCGGGGAAAAGGAACTCCATAAACAAAGTTTCTTTTCCCCGTTTTTTTTATACAAAAATTTATTGAAGTTGACATAAAGGTTTTATTCTGAACGTTCTCTTTTTTCAGAGAAACAGCAGAAAAATTTCAACCAAAGGAGCCTTTATGGAAAACTTCGACTTCATTTTCCGCAGAACTCACAGTGATTACCGCAAAAACCGTGCGGTATGGGAAAAATCCAAAGCCGCTTATGCAGGCGGCAGTGACTACATCCGGGATGCACTCATCCGTCATGTTTCTGAAATTGATATTGAATTTGCAGAACGTCTGCGCCGTGCATACTATTTCAATTATCCGAGAAGAATTGCCCAGCTTATCACTCAATATATTTTTGCTACTGAACCGCAGAGAATCAATGCTGATGCGCTTTTGCTGGAAGACTTCTCCCGGACTGGTGCAAGAACAGGAGAAGTCATGCGGCAGTTTTCAACTTTGCTGAACATTTTCGGCAAGGCGGCATTGCTGGTGGAAATGCCGTTTTTTGAAGGAGAACTTGATTATGAACGATGCCGCAAAGAGCGCATCCGCCCTTTCGCCAAAGCTCTTTCACCGCTTGAAGCAGTCGATTATGCCTATGGCTCAGACGGCAAACTTGACTGGCTTATCGTTGAAGAAGAGACTTTGCAGAAAACAAATCCTTTTGAACCGGAATATAAAATACGCCGCCGCAAACTCTTCACACGCAACGAATTTATGATTTTTGAACGGAATGCATTAAATTCTCCCGTAAAATGCGTTATGCATTGTAAACATGCTCTCGGTGCCGTGCCGGCGGTCATTGCCGGTGATGTTGACGGAGCAGAAATAAACGGCGGACACTACTTTGAAGATATTGTACGCATTTCAGATGCTATTCTGAATAATGAATCCGAAGCACAGATGAATATGATAAAACAGATGTTTGGTCTGCTGGTCATTTCTGATTCATTCGCGCGCTGCGCACAACCAACCGCAGTCAATGAAAATACTGAATCTCCGCAGAAATTCAGCCATATCATCGCCCGCAGTGCCGCAATCTGGGAATCGCCGGAAGAAAAAGGAATCAGCCGTTATATCTCTCCCGGCGGTGCGGATACAAAATGCATCAGAGAAGAAAATCTCGCATTGAAGCGGGAACTTTTCGACCTCGTAGGTCTGGCAGCTCAAAATGAAAACCGTCTGCTCCAGAGTGCCGATTCAAAAGCATGGGATCACCATCATGTCGGACAATTTCTCGCCGCCAAAGCAGAACTCCTGGAACAATGTGAAAGTTCTGTATGGGAAATAATGCGTCTTTATGACCCATCTCTGGAAAAAGTCCATGTCGCATATAACCGCGATTTCTCCGTCACAAATCTTGAAAGTTCTATTCGTGCCCTGCTTGATCTCGATAAATTCTCCGATTCAGAAACATATCATACCGAAGTTGCAAGAACTGCACTCTTTCTTCTTGAAAAATTAAAAAAAATCGACCATATCACCAAAGAAAACATTCTTAAAGAATTGTGCGGCAATTCAAAATAAGGAGATATGATGAAACATAATATTTATTTCAATAAAACTTTTTCTGTGGAAAGATTGAATGAGGACGGAACTATCCATTATTTTTCAACACGGGGAATCAATAAAATGAGTTTCTGTATCGACCGCCAGAATAACAACAGCATTACACGCAAATGTATTTTTATGCTTTCACCCGAATTTGAAATCATGCCGGGAGATATTATCTGCAATAATCAGATAAGAATACAAATCACAAAAGTGGAAGAACTTTGTGATATTGACGGCAATCTGCAATGTTACCGTTGCGAAAACGTATAATCAAAAAACAAAAAACAAGCAGCAAAATGCTTCATTATATCAACGCATTGCGTTATAAACGGCATTTTGCTGCTTTTTTCTTTCCGGAACATGCTGCCGGGATTTTTATTCAACAGTCAAAGTTGCATCTTTCACTGTAATTTCAGCTTTTGTATCAGTATAATCTGACAACATGAGGAATGAGAATTTTTTGCTGTTTAAGGGCCATTTTTTACCGGAAAAACGTTCCAGTTCAGCAGCTGCACCTTGAATGACTGTGGAGATATTAACTGTTTTTCCGGGAGCGATGCGGCAGGGAGAACTGTTGGGAAGATAGAAATATCCTCCATGATAATGCTGACGTATTTTAGTGCCTGCGGCAAGATCAGCTTTGAGAGGTGCGGCGAGAGTCAAAACCCATACGTCACCGTCTTTTACACATTTTTTGATCTGATCAAAAACTTTTTTAGTATTGGGAATATCGGAAAAGTCTTCTTTGGCATCAGCAACAACACATGCGGCGGCATGAGTTGCCCAGCCCTGAGCATTTTTCACACGAACCTGTGTATCACCTTTTTTGGCATCGGCGGCAACTTCAGTGAAAGCTTTTTTATTGCCCTGCCATGCCCAGATCGGAAAACTTCTGCCCTGGGCATCATAAACATTGACTCCGGCATAAACAACAGCGATTTTATCAGATTTATTGCTTATTGTGTATTTAAAAGTATATTTTTTGGCAGGATCGATGGTATATTTGGTTTTGCCGAACATAAAAGCCCTGCCGGTATGAGTCAACTGATTTTTTGCAAAAGTAAGTTTGCAGCCGTTAACCGATGAAATCACTTTTGGATCAATAAGATTGTGAACCTCGGCGGCACAGAGCAATGTCCCTGCAAAAGCAGCGGCAAAAACGACAGATTTTGTAAAAAGTTTCATAGTTTTCCTTTCTGTTTAAGGTGAAAATAAAAAGAACTGTGATAAAAAGATAATA
>JAFVPG010000295.1 GCA_017505415.1 Lentisphaeria bacterium
AAAAAAACAGGCAAAAAGAGTATCTGTGGCGAGCTGAATATCACAGAAATGACAAAATTCTGCCAAAACTGCGACATCCTGATAAACTGCACACCACTTGGTATGGAGGGTGTTGACCGTGACTTTGAAGATTTTTCTTTCTTAAAGGCTTTGAAAAGGGACGCACTTGTTTATGACCTCATCTATAAGCCCGAAATGACAAATCTTTTAAAAGAGGCATCAAATCTTGGGCTTGATACCTTAAACGGCCTTGATATGCTGATATATCAGGGGCTGCTGGCTGATGAAATTTATCTTGAGACGAGCCTTGACTTTCCGTATTTAAAGGAAAAAATTCAACAGCGAATGAAAAAAAATAAAAATTTTTAAAATAATGCTTGCATTTACAAACAGCTTGTGGTATAATGGACAATGCTGATTTAGCTAACAACTCTAAAGAAAGAGGTGAAATATAGATGAAAGCAGGAATACATCCCGATTATAAGGAAACAACTATCAAATGTGCTTGTGGCAATGTAATTGAAACAGGTTCAACTAAAGAGAATGTTTCTATCGAAATTTGCTCAGCTTGCCATCCTTTCTATACCGGTAAGCAGAAATTGGTTGACACAGGCGGACGTGTTGACAAGTTCAGAAAACGTTTCGGTCTTGAAGCAAAATAATTGTACCGAACAAATACCAAGGAAATGTCTTTTACGGATGTTTCAAATAAGTTTAAAAATTAAAAATTCTACACCAAAAAACAGCCGGATACGTATCCGGCTGTTTTAATTTTTATCTGCATCAAAATCCAATATATCTTAACCAATTCAGCAAGAGATTGGTCCACTGTGCATTGTGCTCCAAAACTTTTTCATCGTCCGCAATATCACCTTTGCATACACCAAGACCATGTACACCGTGGGGGAAGATATGCATTTCGGTATCAATGTTGTGCTTTTTAAGGCTTGCCGCATACTTATAACTGTTGAGTACAGGAACAACTCCATCTGCCGCCGTGTGCCAGATAAACGCCTTGGGCGTTCTTTCTGAAACAATCATATCCGGCTGAAAATCTTCACCGCAGCTTGCGTGCTTTTCAGCACCCAAAAGTTTTTGTCCCGTACCAAAATGTGCAATCCCCTTACCAAGAATACGGATTACCGGATAGCATAAAATCTGTGCATCGGGAATAAAATCTTCTTTTTCAATTTCGTCCTGCATAACCTCGCAGTCGATTTCGTCAAAATATGTAGATGCAAGTGCCGCCAGATGACCGCCTGCCGACGAGCCCATAACTGCAATTTTGTTTTTATCAATGCCGTATTTTGCGGCATAAAATCTTGCAAATTTCACGCCCCGTCTTGCGTCAAGCAGCTGACATGGAAATCTGTGCGGACTTACACGATAGTCAACCACAAATGCAGTAATTCCCTTCTCTGCCAAAAATCTTCCATATCCATCTCCCTCGTGTTTTGCTCTGGCTCCATAGCCGCCGCCGGGGAATATAACAACTGCTCCTTCACTATCTTTAACCTCCGGAATGTATGCCGTAATCTTGGGCACTTCTTCGCACATTCCGGGAACATTATTCTATAAATCAAAGGTTTCGATTAACATTCGCTTTCACCTCGTCATATATGTTAACACAATTAGCTAAAAATGTAAATATTTATACCATATTTTTCTTTACATAAAAATTCCACGCCCCGCACAAAATATATGCGTAAAATCAATTAAAAGGAGTATCAATATGAAAGCAACAGGAATTGTCAGAAGAATTGACGACCTTGGTCGTGTTGTTATACCAAAAGAAATTCGCCGTACAATGCGCATCAGAGAAGGCGACCGTCTGCTGACAAAGTCACCACAGACAGATAAGAGATACCTTTTTACTAAAAACTTTATACTGCTTGCGGAACGATTAGGAGCGACCGCAGACTAAAAGAAAAACGCCTACAACCTTGTGAGTTGTGGGCGTTTGCCTTTTATATAGCTTTGTTTCTGTCAAGCAAATCAGCCGTTACGCTATCAAGTTTAACATTTCCGGAAACGAAAAGTTTGAAAACAGGGAAATTGCTAAATGGGTCGAAAATGCTGCAGCATGGGCAGAAACAATTAAATAAAAACAGGCGATGTCTTGACTTCAAATCAGGACACGCCTTTTTGTTTTCTGTTATCAATTATGTTTTTTAAATCTTTTTATTTGAGATGGAAGAGCTCCTGTTTCTTTTTTAAATACCTTTGTAAAGTATGAAACATCTTCAAAGCCACATTCTGTTGCAATTTCCGAAACAGACCAGTTTGAATTTTTAAGAAGAATTTCAGCTTCATTGCAACGTACCTGACAAATATATTCATTTACTGTTGTTTTAGTATGTGTTTTAAAACGTCGGGCAAAATAGAATTTGCTGAAACCTACCGCATTGGCTACATCTTCAAGAGTTATTTTTTCCTTATAATGCTTTCGTATATATTTCATAGCATTTTTTACAGTATCATCAAATTTTTCACTTTGCACAGGTCTTAAATAATTTCTGAATAAATAAGTCATTAATGAAAGCATTTGGGCACGCAGTGCGATTTCACGTCCTTTTTCGTTGCTAAAATATTCTTTGTTAATTGTTTCGAAAAATTCAAATGCATTTTCGTCGGTTACATTTTCACAGAATTCATATTCCTCTAAATCAAGTCCCGAGTCCTTTAAAAAATCAGAACTTATTATCAAGCAGTAATATGTAACACTGCTTTTGGTAGTAAACTGATGCAAACGACCTGAGTTTATAATAGTGAGCGTTCCTTTTTTCATTCGGAAATTCTGGGCATCTACTGTAGCTGTACCTTCACCTTCAATACAGTAAATCAGTTCAAGATTTTCGTGCCAGTGCAAATAATTATGATCATTTTTTAAAG
>JAFVPG010000031.1 GCA_017505415.1 Lentisphaeria bacterium
AAGAATCATCTGACAGTAAGTTCCAAACAACGTTATCCCAGATTTTGAATTCAATATTGAATCCGTGGCTGTTAAACAGTTCTGCAACTTTTGCTGCTTTGCGGTATTTATCTGTCGGATTGGCATTGTCTTCCTCGTCAAAAATAAGCCATTGAACTTTGTGTCCATGCAGTAGTTCCCAATCAATTTTGTCGATCAGCTCCATCCCGCCGTACCATGTGCTGAAAACTTGTGTATTAGTGGAGTCATTGCAAAATGCGATCGCCATTTCATCAGAAAGGAGCACTGTGCAATGCGGATTTGCTTCAATTTTTTCTGCATTGTAGAGCGGCATTTTTTGACCGCCATTTGGAAGTTCAAACATCGTCAGTATCATATCTGTAGAACATTGCCGATAAAATCGAATTGGGATGAAAAGCTGCATCTCTCTGAAAATAATTTTCCATAGCAGAAACATCGGCGTATTACCGGCACCGTGAAAAATTATAGTTTCGCCACATGTAGAGTACGGATAGTCAAGTTCAGCAGCGACCGGAATTAAATCTTTGTTTTCCTGCTCATATACATTTGATAAGTGTGTACCAAGTTCAAACCGGCGGACATATTCTAATGTACGTTTAACCATTTGAGGAGTTTGAATAAAGTTAATTTTTTTAGTGATGTCAAAAACTTGTTCGGGGTAAGTTGCCAGATCATTGTAGGTCTCAAGAGATATAAATTTGACCAATGCAGCCGGAGCAAGCGCTGAAACTGGCATTATCGGATTGCAGTTCACTTGATTGAGGTTATTTTGTGGAATAAACGTTGTCATACAACCAAATTTTTTGTAATCACCATTTTGGTTTGAGTTGGCAATGAAACGACAGAGCCGGTCTTCCAAAATAATTTGAAGCTCAGCAAGCGAATTTCTAACGAATTTTACAAGGCTGGTTGTGGGCGTGTGCGCCCGAAAAGAAATATTCATATTAAACTTCTCCTCATATAGAGTGGGGGTAAAAAAGCTTGTTTTTATTAAAAATTGAGGTTAAATGTCATAACAGAGATAGCCCCTGTTATGACATATTTATGCTTGATCAATATTGAAATATAGCCTGTTTTCCCGTTTTTGTCAGCATATATCGCTGTGAAGGGGAGCTTGGACTGTCACTGTTTGTTACTGTAATCCACCCGATTTTACGGGCAGGATAGAGAAGATTCGTAAGCAGGTCGCCCCGCTTCATCTGCATATGTTCTTCGATTTCCCGGCGAGTGCGCGGAGCACTTGCAAGAAAAGTAATTAATTTTTTCTGTTCTATCGTTGGTTGCGGGAGTGATAGCTTATTATTCGCCAATATCCTTGCAACGACATCATCGTCAAAAGTTTTTACAGCAGCAGAAAAATCCGTTTCCCGAAAGGAAGGATTATTTTGCCAAATGGTGTAGATATAATAAAGTTGAATTGCAGTCCGAAGTTCTCGATAATATCCATAGCGGATAACCGGCGACTGCCATGAGTACTGTTTGAATGATTTTGTGTAAAAGCTCACTTGCTTCGCATTAGTCACGAGTCCTTCAAGGATGTATTCACCCATTGACAACTCTGGCATGATTATGAAAAGAATTTTTGTTAATGTAATTTTTTCTGTTTCATTAACACTCATCTCAGCGAGCCAGTAATAAGCATCACGAGACTTCCATGCCAATGTAACATCGCGATTCCCGAAAGTACGAGATAAGCGACCGGCAACACAAGCATCCGCGACTGAATATGGAATTCCAGCTTCGCTAAAAATAGTTTGTAGTGTTTGAACAGAAATATTATTCATACGCAAAACCTTTCTACTGTTGAGTCTCCGAGGGTGGCAAGAAAAATTTCTACAGACGATGCATCTATCAGCACTTTAGCCGCTTTTGCTGTACCCAGTTTTTTAGCTGTTATCAAGCCCTTTTTTCGCCAACGCAGCAGAGTCCACCGCGAGACCTTGAAAAGTTTAGCCGCTTCCTCAACCGTGATCCATTTTGATTTGCCGGATGCGTTATCCGCATCCACACGACCCAGCAGTTCGATGACTGCCGCCAACTGGGAGTATGACTTTGTCATGATTTTTACTCCTATATTAACGTTTTATGGACACGAAACCTATTCCCGTGTCACGCGATAATATAGGTGTAATATGTTGAATGTCAAGCGTTTATCCATTTATAAAAAGTGCGCTTCGCACGAAGCACACCTGCAGAAAATGGGCGTAAAAACATGAGGTAAATTTTTGGTGAAAAATTTATTGACGAGCAAGATAAACAGACTCTTCTATCACTGCTTCTGCGCACAACAAGAAAGAGGGAGGGAATTCTTTAGAGCACTCTTCTATGGGCCAGGGAGGAAGTTGTTGCCACCAGATTTTTTTTATTTCCGAAAGCAAAAAATTTTTATC
Source organism: Lentisphaeria bacterium (assembly GCA_017505415.1). Taxonomy (GTDB): domain Bacteria; phylum Verrucomicrobiota; class Lentisphaeria; order Victivallales; family Victivallaceae; genus RGIG5270. The sequence goes on from JAFVPG010000031.1 coordinate 2,412, forward strand.
AATGGAATAGAAGTGAATTATTTTTTGTTCCTTGTAGTGTTCGCAAAAACGGCGATATTTATCGCGAATGCGCTTTTCTAATGGTTTAATCTTTAGAAGTTCCGTTTTGATGTTTTCCTCATTTTTGTTATCGTCTATTAACAAATTCAAGATTTTATCAATATTTACTTTAAGTTCAATATCTGATTTTGATTTTTTCTTATGATTCGAACGGATAATCTTTAGTGTTTTTTCTAATATTTCAGGATTTTTAACTAACATATTGACAATTGAATTTTCATAACAAGCTGTAAAGTCGCTTTTGTCATTTTGCATTTTCTTAAATATTTCAATAAAGTCAGCATCTTTTTCCATTGTTTGCTGGACATGGCTCTGTCGTCCGACCCGAGCCTTTGCTGTCTGCTTTATACTTTTTTCTATCAAAGCCCAGCGAAATGCCGCGATTTGCATAAAAACACAAAGCATATCAAATTGCTTGAAAAATTGGTTAGATAACGAAATAGCATCTTTCAAAAAAGCTATAGGTTTTGTATCACAAAAAGTTGGAGCAACTCTTTTGAACATATAAAGTACCATGCCGTAATGAGGTTTGGAAGATAACAGTTCTACCATGTTTTGAATCGCACCCCAACGATCAGGATCTTCTTCCTTCAGTTGCTCCATATACAAGAGAAAAATCTCTTCGTAAAAGGTAGCCTTTTCTTCCGGAGTAAGGAACAAAACATTATTCTCTATATCATCCGGACGAGGTTCCGCAACGATTTCAATTTTAGGTAATTTATTATTTTTCTTCATATCAGTCACTGTACTTTTTGAAATTTTCTGCCTGCGTTAAGATGTCGTTATAGACTTTTTCATAGATTTCAGGCGGTACGGGCGGATAACCGTGCTTTGCCAGAATTATGATAATGTCAACTTTCATTAGGGCTTTGCTCTTACTGTTCACTCAGTCTGAGTATTTTTCCTTATCCTACTCAAACAATTTCTTTACTATATTACCATATTAACATTTTGTCAAATTATATTTTCGTAATTCTTGAAGAACCGAAAGTACGTTGATGATAATTTTGCGGAAGCGTTTGATTTAAACCGCAAGAATATAAAAATTGCTGTAAACGGAATTTTTCATAATTCTGATTTTCAGTTGAAATATGGATGCAATTTATTGCTGTTAATGAATTTATACTTTGATTTTGCCACAGGCGATTTATAACCGGAGTAATTTCAGAAAGGTCATTGCGAAAATAACCATTAAGCAGCAAGACAAGATAATGCCCGCCGTCCGCAGTCATGAACCAATAATATTCCGGCATTAAATCCAATCTCCGCAGCGTAATCGAAAGTGAATTTATAAATCTCATAAAACGCCAATTTTCTGCCATCGGTGGCAAGTAATAAATCCCGATCAACACCCTGCCGAACCGTTTCAGATAACCATCCGTCATCCGCATGATTCTATCAATCTTTTGTTCCATAAATAAGCCTCCTTTCATCAATTTTTGAGCTTAAAAAACACTGTCAGACTTATATTATGGATAAAAATCAAACAATACACAATTTGTTATTTTTTATAATTCAAAATTATTAGATCGGGAAATAATAAATTCAATAATTTTAATTACCATTGACAATATTTAAAATTAATACATGAGATATGAATTAAATCTTAATCTTTTTATGATAATAAATATAAAAACGCAAAAAATTATTTTTGTTTTTTTATAATATGAGAAAGTAGATTAGCCAATGATATTGCGTCTGCAATGGCATTGTTTTTCCCTAACGAAATACGTAGAGTACCTTTTGCCAAATCTTTCGGATGTTGTATGGCCGTCAAAACATGTGATATCTCTGTGTCTTTTGAATTGCACGCTGCTCCGGTTGAAACAGCAATGCCTTTCAGGTCCAAAATATGCAAAAGGCTCTCTCCGGAAGCTCCGGGAATTGATAAACTTATGAGACCAGGCAAATGGTGTACCGGATCACCGTTGAACACGACATTGGAAATGCTTTCTGAAATAACTTCTTTAAAAAGCGTTTCCATTTTCTGGAGCTTCAAGGTATTTTCATGCATCTGCGAGCAATTATTTTTCAATGCCGTTGCCATTCCAACAATAGAGGCTACATTCTCTGTTCCGGCTCTGCGTGCAAACTCTTGTTGTCCGCCATTGACAAAACTAACCAATGGAGTACCTTGTTTCACAAAAAGAAAACCGATACCTTTGGGCCCATTGAACTTGTGAGCTGATGCAGAAAGCATATCTATTCCCAGCTCTTGTACATTTACCGGAATATGCCCGACAGCTTGTACCGCATCGGTATGAAATAAAATGCTGTGTTCATGAGCAAGTTTCGCCAGTATTTTAACGTCCTGTATTGTGCCAATCTCATTGTTGGCAAGCATAATCGAGACTCCAACGGTATTTTTTGACAATTTTGCCTGAAAATCATCAATATCAATTATTCCAAACTTATCTACGGAAACATAGCTCGTCGAACAATTAAACAACCTGACTACTTCGGCACAACTATTAAGAATAGCGTGATGCTCGATAGGTGAAGTCAATATCTGTCGTCTGTTTTGTGGAGCAGTAAATGCAAAGTTCTTAATTACCCAATTATCACTTTCAGAGCCACCGCTGGTAAAAATGATTTCTTCCGGCGTTGCACAAATACATTCTGCAACGGTTTCACGAGCTTTCTGCAAGGCTTTTTTGACAGATCGACTAAATGAATATAAGCTGGACGGATTGGCATACGAATCCCGCAAAAAAGGCAACATGGCATCCAGCGCAGCCGGATCAAGCTGCGTTGTCGCTGCGTTATCTGCGTAAATGAGATTTCGTGTGCTCATGAAAACAGTTTGCATCCTTCTCGTTTGAACTCTTCGACTTTTTCCCGCAAATCGTCTTCAGAACATTCAAGATATTCAGCCATACACGGAATACACATATAAAGGCTTCGCTTCGTATCTTCTTCGAACAATTTTTTATTTAAGCCAATTGCATTACGATTCAATGTAATTTCACAGTAACGGCAATTTTTTTCTGTTTTAGCTGCCATTATATTCTCCATAAATTACGCTGTTTCATAGCGTTCTTTAACACTGTAAACAGCAACGTTTTTACCACCGTATTCTTTAGGGTCAATAAGTTGTAGTTGATTCCGTATAATGGATCGCATTTGAACCGCTGGACGCAAACAATAACGCTTGAATTCTGAAACATCTATCATTTCCGCACTGGTCACATGCGGGAAGAATAGCTTAAGATACGCCGTACAAACACGCAAAATAGCTTCTGTATCACGCGTATCTGCTCCGACTGGATAGTCTATCAAATCCTCAACCACGCTTCTATAAAGTAAGCATTCTGATTGGCTGCGCATCAAATGCATTATTTCAGAAAAATATTCTGTGTTTAATGCCCAAGCGTTTATTTTGAGTTTTTCATTCATTCGGGGAATATTGCGTCCCTGAATAAAACCGTGAAAGCGATCCAATAAGGCAGATTCGTGAAACACGACAGGCAATGAACTGAACATATCTTTGGTAACATCCATATCATCTTGCGGAATGTTGCCCAGCAGAATAACGCCAGCTGAACCTACAACTCGCTTGTCTCCAAAGGTTGCTTCGCCAGACTCCATATAAGCTTTTAAAGCACCTTGCATTTCACTCGGGTCAGGGAATTCAATTGATTGGATTTCATCAAGTGCAACAAATTCTTTTGTAGCAACCAAACCAGGTTGTTTTTTTGCAATGTCAAAAAACATTTTAGCCCGGCTTAATGTTCCTCCGCTAACCAGCCACCCATATTTTCCAACTCGACCGAAAAGATAGGATTTTCCTGTACCTTTGGGCGCAAGTTCCACAAGATTTATTCTTGGTTCAATAAATGGCAGCAAGCGGGTAAGCATTGTATGTTTTTCTACCCAGTCGTTATATCCTTCCGGGTTATAGTCAATTGCTCCAAGTAAAACATCCAACCATTCTTCTATGGTAAAATTCTTTCTGGCATTTCTAAACGCATCTAAATTTACGGTATAAGGACAGAAATTTTTGTATTCCAATAAGGAAAGTTTTCCTTTTGGACGCTCTGGTTTTTCCGGAGGCAAATACCCCAGCTGAACAAGCCCCCAACCGCCGGAAGTTTTTACGACCTCATCCTTTATTCTTTCCCAAATATAATCTTCAACAATTGTTTCAGAATGTGTTATGCCAAGATCGGGAATTTCAAATGAAACATGATTATCAGCAACATTAAAGCGGATATCTATTCTTGCCAAAAACTTTTTACTAGCACCTGTAGCTCTGGCAGAATCTTTTATTTCCAAAACATCCTCACGACGTGGAATAATCGCATTCATATATTGCCGAAGCTCATCTTTGTCGTGAATGCGCCCATCCACGCCAGCCTTTTTTTTCAGAATCCAATCTCGTAAAAATGCAGGAATTGAAGCTGCCTTAAAAGTCGCAATTAAATTTTGATCCTTAAAAACTGTTGTATTGGGGAATGCTTCCTTGAGTTTGTTTTCATCAAGCATAAATCACCTCACAAATCAAAGTCATCATTTTCGATAAATTCAACATTAGTATCCTGTGTCTGTTGGGCTTGCGGCACAAAGACAGCCCCCTGTTTAAAGACAATAAAAGGAACCAATATTTCTTCATATGTAGCTCCACCGTGCATTTCATGGAGTTTTCCGCCTTTTTTAGAAAATCTATTGTACCCTTTAACCATCCAGAAATCTCCGGAAAGATTTTCCAACAAATCAGGACAAGGTGTTTTGCCTTTGACAGCTGATGTGTATCGCCAATCATCCGGAGAAGATATTTCCGGCATAGTCAATGTTTTTGCCATTCCTTGCTGATAAGCACAGACTGCCAATCGCGTTGCACCATGATCAGAAGTCAATATTACGCGAGTGTAAACAGTTATTGCTTTTGCAACTTCTGCAAGAATTTTTGTTTCAAAAACATCAAGCAAAGCAACGAAATTTTCCTCTACTGGTTTTGTTGTATGGTATTCCGCACCGTTATGAATGATATAATCCAGAGCTTTTACTTCTGGCAATCTACGTTCTGCAGGCCAATTTATGGAGTTAAATTCTGTCGATGTTGGTAATTTTACCTGGGCAATTGCTGCTGTTTCAATTCCCAAAGAGCGCTCGGCAGCCAACGCCAACAACAATGGCATATATTCTGCGCCCAAAGCATCTACGATCAACAATGCAGTATCTTTATCGCAGGCATAAGTAGTCAAAAGAGAATCTCTATGAGCGATGCCCTTCATCTCAATATCAATATTTTTGGCTTTTTCACAAAAATCTTCTTTGACATAATTTTTTAGTTTTTGCTGACGATATTCAGTAAAATAACTAT
>JAFVPG010000296.1 GCA_017505415.1 Lentisphaeria bacterium
GGAGATCCGTTAAATGGATTGATCAACGTAAATGGTACTGTTAATACCCCCAAAACAGAAAACATTAAATTATCGTCAACAATTAAAGTATTGGATACCGGGAAAATATTGGTTGAAAAAGATATGCTTCTTTCCTCTAAAGGTGAAAAACGTTTTTCACTTGAGGAACTTGTTAAAATCAGCAGAACGACTGACCTCGTTCTTGAATTTTCAGCCTCTGATCGAAATAATACTCAAAGATATATTTATTCAAAAATTCCATTCACCTGCACATCAGCTTTTGATGTAAAAGTAATTCCGGTATACGCAAAAGGCTTTGTCGATATCGAATTAGATACCGGGAGAGTTTCCGGAATTTGCAAAAATGACAGGATTTCTGTCAGCATCGAAGGAACTGAAATATCCGGAGAGAAAATCATTTTGACTCCCGGAGAAAAAATCAAATTCAGATTTGATATCTCAAAACTGAAAACAGGAGATTATATTGTCAAAAGCTATGTTGCTAATCAAAATAAAAAAGTTATTGTATCCAGTGCTGTTTCGTTAAAAATTCCGGAAAAACCGGAGTGGCTGGACAATACGATCGGGATTTCCGAAAAGGTTCCTGCACCCTGGGTGCAGGTAAAAACAAACGGTAAAAATATTTCCGTTACCGACCGGAAATATGTTCTTGCTGATAACGGTTTGCCAGAACAGATAACTGTTTTTGATACGAATATTTTTGCCGGAAAACCATCGGTGAATTTTATTATTAACGGAAAAACTGCGGATATTGTTTTTGAACCGATCAAAAATACGTCTGCCAAAGATACTGAAAGTTCTTTTGTGATAAAAGGAGATGCCGGGAATTTTAATTTTACCGGAACTCTTTGCACTGAATATGACGGATTTTCGCTTTTGAAATTTGCCGTGACTCCGGAAAAACCGCTTGAAATTGATGCAATTTACATGGATTTCCCATTCAACAAAGATATTGCAATGTATGTGCGTGCATTTACATATCTGCCGACTTACAAAAACTACAGTGCAAGTTTGTATGAAGGAACTTCCAATGCAAAAAAAGTTGATATCGGGGGGAAATGGATCTATAATCCCGGCTGGATATGGACTGAAGATTTCATTAATACAATATGGCTCGGTAATGATAAAATCGGATTTGCTTTGGCAACAGAGTCAGATGAAAATATCAAAGGGAAAAAACATATTGAGTTTATCAAAAAGGATAATACCACCATTATGCGGGTGCATCTGGTCAGCTCCCCGATAATGCTTGATAAGTCAGTTAAATATGAATATGCCTGGCAGGCAACTCCCGTGAAACCGGAAACGAAAGATCCGAAAAAGTGGCACGCTTCGTATTATGCAAATTGGCCGGAAGATTTTTCCAAACGGCTGTATGTGGGAGCTCAATACGGTCTCATTTCTTTATCTTACCCCAAACTCAAAATTCCGGTAAAATCCATGTTGACCAATGCACACAAATATGGTGCAAAAGTCGTTCCCGATTTTTATCTGTCTGCTGCCCAATTCAATACTCCGGAGCAGAAACTTTTCGGGCATGAATGGGAAGTTACTCCCCGTCAGTCATGGAGCAATATGGGGATCGCATCTGCAAGCAGCAGCCATTTGGATTTTCTGCTGCATACGGCAAAGTGTTATGTCGAAAAATTCGGTTTCGACGGCGTATATCTGGATGTTTCCCAACCGGTCGCCTCGGATAATCCTTATCACGATGCCGGTTATACAGATGAAAACGGCAGGAAGCATCCCACCGCTGTAATTTGGAAATTACGGGAATTGTATAAACGCCTTTACACCTATTTGCATACCAATGGGAGAGACGGAGTTGTTTTTGCTCACACTGCTCCTATGCCGGGAATTGTCGGCTTTGTTGATGTGGTAACTGCGGGGGAAGAGTGGGGAGCAGAAAGAGAAAATTTTTATAAAAGACTTTCTCCTGATATGTTCAGAACCAAAGAAATGCACATCCAGTACGGAGTGCCTCACACATTTTACTCCTTCCACCAGTATTCATGGCGGGTCAATAATCCGGTTCCGATGGAAGAGATACTGATGATGACCCTGCCGCACAGAGTACTGCCGACAATCGGAGATCAAGATGGGGGTAAAGTGATCATTCCAGTATGGGATCTGATGGATAAATGGATCACCAGTTCAGATTTTATTCCTTACTGGAGTCCGGAATCTCCGGTAAAAACCAACAGTGAAAGCGTACTGGCAAGCATTTATAACAGGAAAAGTGAAAAACAGGCATTGATGATCGTATCCAATTGGGGATATGATGCAGCTGAAGCAAACATCTCGGTTGATTTCGCTCCTGCAGATGCTTCTCAAATAAAGATGACAGAAGTTTATCCCGGGAACGGAATCATCCCGGTAAACAATAATTCTGTCAGTTTCCCGCTCAAAGCAAGAGGATTGAAAATAATCAGAATAGATTATTGACATATCAATCTCCCAAAAAACAACATGAAAAAATGTTTGAAAACAAGTGTACTGCAACTGTTCTGCTGGACAAGCGGTACACTTGTTCAGAGGGGCTTTTTCTCAAATTTTTGAAATAAAAGGAATAATTTGTTATGAATATGCTTTTTATCGGCGGCGGTTCTTTGAGGCTGCTTCCGATTTTACGGGGAGTTTTTGAACAGGCTCCCGAAGTTTTCCGTAACGGAGAAATCCGTCTGGTTGATTTGCAGCTTGAGCGTGCGGAAGCGGTCGGCAAACTGCTGCTTGCCTGTCCAGAATATGCCGATGTCGGTTGCAAAATCATTTGGACCAATGATCTTGATGCGGCATTGCCAGGGACCGATGTGGTATATTTGACAATGGGGGCACGCCGTTCACCATCAAATGAACAATCAGTTTTCCTTGCCAGCAAATACGGCTTTTGTTCCACCGATAATCTTTGCATTAACGGAGCCTTCCTGTCGCTCCGTTTGGGGCGGACCATTCTGAATATTGCCCGTAAAATGGAGAAATTCTGCCCGGATGCATTGATGCTGTTGTTTCCGAATCCGGTTGCCGTCTATTCGCATCTGGTAAATACATTTACCAAAATTCGGGCATTGGGAATTTGCGGCGGATTTAACAATCACCGCTATGATCTCAGCAGGCTGACCGGCCGTGATGAATTTGATCCTGATTGGGATGTTGTTGCCGCCGGAGTCAACCACTTATCCTTTATTTTACGGGGCAGTTATCGCGGTAAAGATCTTTATTCCGAAGTTTTTCCGCAATACTTGAATGATTCATGGGAACCGATGAAAATCGCCGCTTCTTCAGAAATGGTCCAACGCAGTGCTTCAGAAGCGTTGACTTTCATGTATCGAATGTTTCACCGTTACGGAACAATTATTTTCTCTTCAGAAGTTGACGGCAGTTTCCATCTTTTTCCCGATGAAGTTTTAGCTCTGCAGATAGATCGGGATGGAATGGGCGAAAATTTTGATCCGGAGGCGGCTGAAAGACATTTTCATCTTGAGGTAAAAGAACGTTTTGATCGTTTTATCGCCTTTTCCAGAACAACAAAAGAGATCAAATGGGATAATCCTGATAACCTGCTCGGCAAAGTTACAACCGATATAACGATCCCGATTTTCAAAGCCTTGTGCGGGAAAGAAAAAATGCGGATCGTGGCAACTCGCCCGAACTATGGAGCTGTGCGGGATTTTGCCGATGATGTACCTTTGGAATACACCATGGATATTTCCGGGAAAGAGATCATTCCGGTGGAAAATCAATATATTCCGGCTCCTTTCAAAGGCTTGATCGCATCTCTGGCGGAATTTCAGAAACTTCAATCTGAAGCAATCGCCCATTGGGATCCGAAAATATTTGCCGATGCACTTGATGCTTATCCGGTAAGTCAATTCAATAAAAAACGTAATGAATTTTACCGTGAAATGTTTGATATTTATTCAGACATAGATCCGTATATGCTTCAGGCAAAACAATTTTTTGAATAACAAACAAAATGTTAATGTCCTAAATGTTGTGAAATTGATATGTCAACCTGTATAACTTCACCGTCATTGTCACATATTGAATATACCGCACTGGCAGTGATTTGTCAACCGGGCAAACCGGGGTGGTTTGCAACCGGTGGATGCAGTGTGAGTCAATGTCGGGTTTTGCGACGAGAAAGGAGGGGGAGTGTAC
>JAFVPG010000297.1 GCA_017505415.1 Lentisphaeria bacterium
CAACAGTGGCTGAACCGGCTTCGACTTCTTTTGTAACTTCAGCAGTACCGCTGACAGAAAGTGCTTTTTCAACATCGAGTTTGCCTGCAGCAGTCAATTTACCTGCGACAGTTGCTTCATCTGCAGTGACATCACCTTTAATATCGGCAGTACCGGTTGCGGTAACATCAAGTTTAGTATCAACTGCAAGAGATGCACCGGTCAATTTACCTGAAACAGATGCTGAACCGGCTTCGACTTCTTTTGTAACTTCAGCAGTACCGCTGACAGAAAGTGCTTTTTCAACATCGAGTTTGCCTGCAGCAGTCAATTTACCTGCGACAGTTGCTTCATCTGCAGTAACAGCTTTGACGTCTGCTTCTGCATTTACTTTAACATCAAAAGCCTTGGCAGTAACATTACCGGCTTCGACTTTACCGGAATTGACATTGACTGCTGCTTTGACAGCTTCAACATCACCGGCTTTGACAGGACCGTAGAAATCAACATTTCCGTCAGTAGCGGTGACTTTGGAACCGGTGAAATCAGTACCGTTTACAGTACCGACAGTTGCATTGGCGATAGAAACATCAGCACCGGTAACAGTACCGGCAACAGAAGTATTTGCAACAGCAGCGGTTTTACCTGCTTCAACTTTGCCAGCGACAGAACCTGCCAGAACATTGACATTGCCTTTGGCTGTGACATCGGCATCGGCAGTGATGTAAGACAAATCAGCATTGCCATCGGTTGCTTCGATTGCTCCGCCGACAGTACCATTTGCCAGGCTGACAGTTGCACCTTTGACAGTGGATGTAACTGCTGTTTTATTAATAGCGACAGCGCCTTCGGCTTCGACTTTGCCGGTAACATCAGCATCATAGAGGTTGATGTCTTCTTTGGCAGTGACGTCACCTTTGGCGACCAATTTATTAAGGATAATATCGCCGGCAGTTGCAGTAACTGCTCCGGCAGTAACAGAACCAACGAGAGGTTCCTGCATATTCTGGTTGATAGATGCGGCTTCGATTGCGCCGTAAACATCTTCACCCAAATCATTTTTGCCGGCAGTATTAACAGTACCATTAACAGCAAATGCACCACCGACCTTGACTGAAGCGGTATTCAAAGTACCAGCAACAGAAGCATCGGCTGTGACAGCAACTGAACCGGCATTCAAAGTTGCTTCTGCTGCGACACTTGCGGAATCAGCTTCAACTGCACCTGTGACATTGGCAACAATTTTTTCTTCAACAGCAAATGCTTTATCAGCTTTGACAGATGCGGCATTGACAATACCTTCACCTTTGACAGTGACGTTACCGGATTCAGCTTCATTGACATCAAAAGTATCAACATTATCTTCCTTAGCCTTGGCAACGATTGCACCGGCAGTAATTGAGTCTGCATCTTTGTCATCAACAGTAGAAACAGGATTGTTGGGACGGAAAGCATGAGTTGCATTCAGAGTGACTTCACCGGCAGTAATATCGCCGACAGTTACAGCCTTGACAACATCATCAGTACCTTTGGTTTCGATAGTGACCTGAGCATTTTCAGCATTGATATTACCGGCAGTGACGTTGCCGTTCAAAGTAACATCATCGTCAACACCGTTGGCAGTTGCAGCGTTGATGTCTTTTACAACAGCGTCAGTAACTTTAACATTTGCACCGGCATTGATTGTGCCTTTGACTTCACCTTCGTTAACGGTGACATCTTCAGCAGCAGTAACATCACCTTCTGCAGTGAGCTTATTCAAAACAACATCAGTTTTGACAGCTTCGATTGCACCGCCGACAGTACCGTTTGCCAAGCTGACAGATGCACCTTTGACAGAATCTGCAACGGTGGTGTTGTTGATGGCGACAGAACCAACAGCTTCGACTTTACCGGCGATATTGGCAGTGTTGAGATTAATATCTTCTGCACTGACCGCATCACCGTTGGTAGTATTCAAAGTATCAAGATTAATGTCACCCTGAGTAGTGGTCAGTGATTCAGCATTGATAGTTCCGGTAAGGGGAGCTGCTGCATCATCATTGACAGAACCGATAACGATATTTTTGGCAGTGAAAGTATCACCGGCTTCGAGATTGATCTTACCTTCAGGAGAAGTAATATCGGTATCGAGAATTGCGTCACCGTTAACATCAAGTTCTTTGAAAGTGAAATTACCGTTGATTTCTGCATTGGCGAAAGTAAGTTTGTCAAAATTGTAAGTGACATTGTCTTTCAGATTCAAAGTTGCATTGGTGACAGAAAGATTGATTGTAACATTTTTGTCAGCAACTTCGGTACGGTTGACTTCTGCGAAATCAGTTGCAGTAAATTTGATTGCACCGTTATAGTCAACAGTACCATTGTTGATGAACATATTCAAAGTACTGCCGTCTTGTTTGGTAATGTCAGCAGTAATGGTTGAATCACCATTGACAGTAAATGTATCAGTACCGCCGCCGAGGAGGAAAGTACCTGCAAGATCACCGAAAGTGGTGACAGTATCATTTGCATCGACATATTTTGCATCAACAGTACCGACGAAACGGCCATAATTGTTGATTGTGACAGTACCACCGTTTGCGACATTGATTTTACCGGTAAATGCACCGTAGTTGTCCAATGCGAAAGCAACGCCGTCAACTGCAACAGTTGAACCCATGGATTCGAGAACGCTCCAGAGTTCGCCGTTTTTAGCGATAATATTTTTGTAATAGGTGCTGACGATATTGTTGGTACCGTTTTTCAATGTGGCATTGTAGCCGATATTGAAATCATAGTCAACAAAATCTTCTTCAACATCAGGATTGAAGGGAGCAGTGATAGAAGAATTGTTTCTTGCAACAGCTGTACGGAGGTAATCAACAAGGTTGATACCGGTAGCCTGAGCATCGATGTAATCTTCAACAGTGATGGTTACATCAGTTTTGCCGGCTTGAACCTTGGTAAGATCAATAGAAGCACCTTCAGCAAGAACGATTTCAGCAGTCTGAGTGCTTGACAGAATGACATCTCCGGTGAAACCTCCATCAACGATCAAAGTTGCATTGTTGGTGTTGTTGAAGTCAACAGAGGCAACCAGAACATTACCGACAATAACAGTGTTATCAGAAACACCTTTGTAATCAGCAATAGAAATAGAACCGGTAAATCTGTCAGCATCAATAGTATTTGAAGATGCATTTTTGACAGTCAATTCAAAAAGTCCGCGGCCGCTGCCGAGATCGATCTTATTTGAACCTGCGCCAAGATCAATTACAGCACCAGTGGTCTGATAACCTTCTGCGAGCAGAACATCATCGTCAGCTCTGCCGAAAGTTTTAACTTTTTCAGCAGCATCCATGACGTATGCAGCGTCAGTATAGCTGAAAACGAGATTTTTGGTAACATCATCGACTTTGACTGCATATTTATAGTCAGCGATAAGACCGCCGTCTGCATTTTTGACTGCAACAGCAGGAGTACCGAGATTGAGACCGTAAATTGCATTGTAGCCGATATATTCGATCAGATTGATGTCGTTGTATGCAGCATAACCGTCGCCGACAACAACTGTGATATTGGCAGGAGTCATGTAGAAATTGTTGACAGTAAGCATGGGATTGCTGCCGCCGACAGTTTCTTCATTCAGGAAAAGTTCATAATCATAAATGACGCCGCCGTAAATAGTTGCATGTGCATTACCGACAACACTCAAAGTATTGACTTCATTGAAATAACCGTAGAATTCAACATTGCTGTTGCCTGAAACGGTAACTTTTTCAACCCAGTTGAATCCGCCGTAGTAAATGCCGTTATAATCATTGACATTTACATAGGTTTCACCCCATGCATCTGAAGCATAATCAGCAGCATTACCGAAAACAGCACCATAGAAAAGGTTGTTGAGACCATAAGCATCAGCATTGCCTTCATTGGTGACATTGATAATCAAATCACCGATGGTGTATGCGCCGAAGGTACCGCCTGCATAAATTGCAGCAGCATTGGAGTTTGAGAAATTGACATAAACATCACTTTTGAGAACATCATCACCATTGCCGCCTGCATAGATGACAGAAGCAGTGGTATTGATCAAATTGATGGTGTTTGACCATGCAACTTCCTGACCTTTTTCGATAACAGCATCTTTACCGGTAGTAACGCGAATGTCAGTTTCACCGATATTGAGGTTGCCAGCATAGTCATAGCTATAAGTAACAGTGTAGACATTGTTGGCACCGGCATAGATGACTCCGGCAGTGGTATCAATGAAATTAACATTTGCACCGGTAGCATAAACTTCAGCAGTTGCAGCTTTGCGGGCGAATGTCAGTTCATCTGCCTGACGGACAGTCTGATCTGTGCCTGTCCATTTACCTCTGTTATCAACTTTACCGGCATAAACAGTGTAGAAATCATTACCGGTGATATTGGGATTGTAATAATATCCGTAGACATTATACAGACCGAGAGCATGGTAAATACCGGAAGCCAGAGTGACATATTCACCCTTGATTGCAGGATTACCATCATTGTCCAGGTCAGCATAGTCAAGGTAAGCATAATTCTTACGATTGACAGCTGTCGCATTTTCAAGACCGCCGATTGCAGTATCGACGACTGAATACGGATCGAAACCTTCTGCGATTTCGATCAAATCTTTTGTTTTTTTACTCATAATATTGTCCTTTCGGTTTTCTTTTTTTGAGTAACTGTTATTGGTAACTTATAGTTTAAAATTCTGTACTTTGATTTTCAACTCCATACCGTGCGGGAAGAATCCGCCCGATGCAGCACAATACTTTCTGTACTCAAAGGAGCAGTACTCCCGCGAATAAAGGCAGTATTCATCATTGCATACGGTGATATAGAAATTGGACGGAATATGTTTCTCCACAAGAAACATCGAACTGGAATCTTCCGCAAGAGCATTTGAAATTGTTATTATCTCTCCGGAATAAACATTTTCTGAATTACAATCAATAAGCTCATTGTCTGCGGCAAGGGGTAATGCCACACTAAACGAACAATTGACGGATTCAGATACGATTTGATATTCCGCAAAATTTTTCTCAGGAAGCACATCAGCGGGGGTATCGCCGGAAAGCAAACTGTGAAAACAGGCGGAAATCGGAAGTTGCTCCTCAAAAGAAGCACAAATGGGGGTAAAATCAGGGTACAAAAAAGCCGCAGAGACATTTCGTCCTGCGTAAACATATTCTGATTTTGTTTCTGCAACAAAACAAAACATTTTAACTTTACCCCTAAAAACGTTTTTCAAACAGAGAGTGATCAAGTTCTCTGCTTCTTGCAGTAAATTTATCATATATTTTCAATATGTCAAGCGAAAAAAAAAAAAAATCGAATTTTTTTAAACTTTAATAACAATTTCAACAGTTTGCAGAACAGCTTCTGCATTTTTTCTGTTTTTTTCAATTTATTTATTTGCAATTTATAATCCGGTATGTTATATTCACAGCAAAAACATATATAATATAAATAAGGAGAAAGGTCCGTTTTATGGCTAAAATTGTTTACAGTGCATACTCCTCAAAGAATATAAGCAATACTGATTATGAACCAATATATAACTCCCCTCCACCGCATACTCTTGACAGGAAAACCGATACATACAAAATACTCTATCTCCAAAATGGTCTGACCATTGCCAACGGAGGGTTTGTAACTTTGATAAGTACAAAAGACGCAGCTTCAGCATATCTTCCAGATGCAGATTCCGCAACCAGAATATCTGATGACTTTCTCAATGCCGCCAATACAACGATCGAAGACGGCGGAAGATTGATACTTGACGGCGGTGCAGTAGCTTCCGGTTCTATCATCAAAGGTTCTGAAGAAATAAACTTCGGCTGGAAAAGATTTCTTGACAGCAAAGGAAAATTAAATCAGGAAGGCGAACCTCCTGTTCAGGCATTGAGCATTGATGCGGTCATCCATTCCGGAGGTACTCAGTTCATACGCGGCGGAATGACCGACGGTACCGCCATATACAATGGCAGCCTCATGACCGTAGAGGGAAATACTCTTGTAAAAGATGCTCTTTCTGATAATCCATACAATATTTCAAAAAACGGCAGTGCATTCAATACCACCATCTATGAAAGCGGCACTATGCTCGTTTCCGGCTACGGCAATGCATACGGGACTGATATTCGCAAAGGAACCTTGAACGTCAACAGCAACGGCAGCAGTTTCTCTGCAGTCGTTCGTGCCGGCGGTACAATGAATGTCAATCAACAGGCTTATGCCGCAGACACAACTGTTCTTTACGGAGCAGAACTCAATGTCAGCAAAAACGCAACTCTCGGCGGGACTCTCTTTACAAATTCAACCGAAAATATAACCATTGCATCAGGAGCTGTTTTTGCTGAAGGTTTTACTGTCTGCATGGATCTTTCACTTGATGCTGATGCGAATTTACGTTTTTCCGATCCGGAAACAAATATCTCCCTGCTGAATAATGATTTTTATAAATCACTCTCACCCGATACCAATTTTTCACTGAAATGCGCAGCCTCAACCAAAGACGGGGTTTACAGATTGATTGACACCGCCGATGCGGCTTTTGATAAATCCATTTCCATAACCAATGGCAATCTGCTTGAACTCGGCAGAGAAGTTTACGACGATCTCGGAAATGTTTATGTCCTGCAATATGATGCAAAAACATCTGTTTACAGTGTCGTTTTTGACAACTGCATCCAATATCGTGAATTCCTGGTCGAGGCTGGCGAAACCAGAATAAAATCAAATCCGCTGGACGAGGAAAACCGTTTCTTCCTGAATTCCGCTCCTTATTCCGCCCTTTACGGAGTAAATTTTGAAATAACCTCCCCGAACATCAATGACCCATTGACAGAAGAACAGAAAAACAAAATCCTCAAATCCATCTCCGGAACACTCACTATCAAAAAGAACAACAAAAATATCGGCACATGCAATATCGTTGAAGGCAAAATCAGTTCTTCTCTCATCCTGCTTGACAGTTTTGATGCCAAAGAAACAGAGTATCTTTTTGATTTGAAAACCGACACTGCTTTTGACGTCCCTTACAATATTATAGCTGCCGTCAGTTCAATCATTCTCAACAACACCGACGCAAATGATGATAAATGGCAGCAACTGGCAGAAGATTATATCCTTGCCGGAAAATCCGTTTCCGTAAAAAATGAATATATCGGCTATGGCGATACCATCGACTTCCGCCGTATTGACTTTGCCGATACCGGAATCATGAATATTGATACTGTTGTCAAAGCATTGACCGGCAATACTGAAATTATTACAATTTCTGTATACAAAGCCATCCTCGACGGCTCCTATTCACAGCTCATGCTGACAGTTTCCCAGCCCGTGGATGAAGGATTGTTTTCTCTTAAAAATATCTCCGTTGAAAAAGGTTCTTACTATATCGAAGTCAAAGCAAACAATGTCGTTCCATCCCAAAACCTCACCGGAGCGATAAATTATGAACTGAATATCAATAATATCATTTTTGATCAGCCGTCAGCTTCAAAAAAAGATGATTCCGCTTCAAAAAGTAAACATTATTTTGCCGGGGAAACTCTCAATGCCAACTCTGAAAATTCCGTTTTCACCAACTGGGTCGGCCCTGGAGATAACACCGATTACAGATTGATAAATATTGAAACCAGCGGCAAATATTCCTTCTCCATTTCAAAAATAATTGCTGAAAATGCAGCCGACAACTCAATCCTTGCCGTTTCAATAGTCAAAGTCGGCAACGGCTATGAACAAATCATTGCCAATACTTATCTATGGCAGAATCAGCAGGAAGCATTTTTCAAAGATCTGCTCATTTCTTATGAACCGGACTATGAATATTATCTGAAAATTTCCAATATCACTCCAAATATTCAAGCCGATTATTCAGTAAAGATCGAAAATAATGAACTTTTCACCGCTGCAAACCCGAATGATAACTCTTTCGATACCGCTGTTGAATATACCGGGACTGTCGGTGGCGGGGAAAAAATAGTTAATGAAAATTATCTCGGATACGGAGATACTGTCGATTATGTCAAGTTCAATATTTCAGAAGCCGGTAAATATTCAATAACTCTCGAAAATGATCTTGCTTACGGAGCAAGTGCAATATTGTACAAAGAAGTTACCGGCTCTTCCCCTGTTTACCTTTCTGCAACAGGAGTAACCTATCTTCCCAAACCCAAAGGCATCTTTCAGTCTATTTCTCCTGAAATTGAACTTTTTGCAGGCACTTATTATCTGCAGATTTCAGGAGGAAACAACTACAACGCCGCCGGCAATACGACTTATTCAGTCAAAATCACAGGCGGTGAATATGCGGCTCTGACTGCCTCAAACGGCGAATTCAAAGCCAATACAGTTTATTCATTCAAGGCAGAAAATAATTCCAATGTAATTCTCGACAGTTCTCTTTACGGACTTTTCTACGTCTATACTGAAGGACCATACGGTCAGCAATATGTACCGTTCAATGAATATACTGTCTTTGAAGCCGGCAAAACATACTATTTCATGTCCTATTACACTCAGAACAGCACCTCAGGCGTAACTGTCAGACCCGCCGCCTCCGATCCCCTTAAATCAAATGACAGTATAACAGAAACTGTTACAACCTCTGATACTGTCGATTATCAGCTTCTCGATATTAACGGAGTCGGAAAATATACCCTGACCTTGAACAAATCTGAATCTGATAAAATCTTCTATATCGAATTGCTGGAATACACCAACGGCTATATGCTCACACTCAATGCGGCATACTCAGCAGAGAACGTTATTGAATTTTCAACCAACCTGATACCCAATGAAAATTCAAGTTATTATGCACGGGTGACATGTATCAACCCGAAAAACAACTATATCACAAATTATACACTTTCGTTAAATGCAGAACTCAACGAAAAAGCAAACCGCAATGACGATACTGCTGAAAATGCCGCACCCGCAATCATCGGTAATGACGGATATATTGTCAAAAACGAATATCTCGGCTTCGGCGATACCGTCGATTATATAAAATTCGACATCAGCAAATCCGGTAAATATACCATCACTCTTGAAAACGATCTCGCATACGGAGCAAGTGCAGTATTGTACCGGCTCAATGAAAACGGCTCTTCTTCTGCGGTAAATCTTGTTTATATATCAGCAACCGGAGTCACTTATCTCAAGAACAACGACGTTTACAGTGCCTCATCATGGGAAACTGAACTGCTGAAAGGAACTTATTATCTGCAAGTATCCGGCGGCAGCAATTATACCGATACTCTGGATACATCATACTCTGTGAAAATCAACAGCAAAGAGCAGTATCAAAGCCTGACTTCCGCCGAAAACAGTCTGTATGCCAATACCGTTTACACTCTCAATGTCAATGAGAAATCAAATATAATTTTGAGCGATCCCTCTCTGTATTATCAATTCATGGTCTATACTGACAATGGTGCAAACGGTCATACATGGGTCTATTTCAATGAATTTACCGTCTTCTCTCCTGATAAGACATACTATTTTACTGCCTATTCTCCTATAAACATTGCAGCACTCAGCATAAAAGCACTTGAGTCTATGAATCCGGGCGAATCTGTCACCGACAAAGTCGATAAGACAAATTCTGTTGATTATCATTCTCTCAATATCACTGAATGCGGAGAATACACTCTGTCTCTTGAAAAAATTATTGACAGCAGTTCAGTAAATAAATGTATGCTCCTGCTCGAACTTCTTCAGGAAACAAACGGAATCATTCAAACTCTCGGTGCAACATACATTCTTGATAACAACATTTCCGGTGAAATCAAAAATATCTGCATAGATCCCACAGGCGGCTCTTCATATTACTTCAGAGTCACAAATCTCAACAGTTATGCCGGTTATTTTGCAGATTACACCGTCACTCTCAACGGCAATTCATTCGCCGCTGATCCTGACAATAATTCCTTCGACAGTGCAGAAACCGTAACAGTCAACAACAAAAACAATATCGTAATTGCCGCAAAGGATTATCTCGGTTTCGGTGATACCGTTGATTATTTCACTTTTGACATCACAGAAAGCGGTCAATATGCACTCTCACTTTCAAGTGAACTGCAATACGGAGCAAGTGCTGTTCTCTATTATTACAATGAAACCTATAACTATATGCAGTATGTAACTGCCACCTCCGTTACTTATTGCGAAGACAAAACTGCTGAAAATGAAAAATTCTATTTCCGTACCGAAATGACCTCTCTGGCTGCCGGCAAATATTATGCAGTCATCAGCGGCGGTTCCGCATACAGTTCAGCCTTGAACACTACATATTCTCTGGATATTGTCGGCATTGATGCCCGCGCGCTTACCAGTACACCTGAAAAATTTGATCTCAATGAATATGCCGCATTGACATTCAGCGGTGAAGGTGACATTTATTATGCAGAGATCAGCGGCAGTCAATACACTCTGTTCTATGAAGGCATTTACGGCTTGACTCCGCTCTATCCATACAACGGCAGAATTCTGCTCGACCCATCACAGAAATATTATGTCAGAAGTGATGCCGCCGATAATTATTTGAACTTCACAGCTGAAGCTATTACCAATAAAGCAGAGAATACATATGAAAGCAGTACCGGCGGACATTTTGAATCCAACAGCAACTGGATAGGTCTCAATGATGCCTCAGATTCATGGGAATTTGATACATTCGGTTCAGAAACTGCTGATGGCGCAAGCCGCTGGGAAGTCATTACCGTAAACAATATCAGGGACACTGTCGGTACAAGCACGCTTTTCTACGTAACTCTTTATAAAGAAGTCAACGGCTCATGGACATGGGCAGGCTCAAGTTATACCTATTACGATGCCTATACCGATACGGAAACTGCCGGAAAACTTTCCGTCAATCTCGAAGCGGATACCAGATACAAAGTTGAAGTTTCAACCTCCGATAATGGAGCAGGAAACTGTGCCGGATATTTTGACTTCAGCCGTGATATTTATGAATATGATCTGACCAACAACACGTTCCAAACTGCCACCGCACTTGAAGATACCGCCAAAGGTACTGTGACATTTGCCGGTGACAGCATAGATATTTATGAAGTAAATGCCGCAGGTTCATTTGAATTGAAACTTGATACAGAAGCAAATACCGGAGCCGCTGTCAGAGTATCTTTCTATGACCAAAATTACAATGCGGTTTATCTGCCGGGCAGCGGCTATTCAATCGCACTTAATCTTTACAACAGTTCATGTGCTTTTGAATTTGCCAACGGCGGCGAAGACATAAAATTTATCAAAGTAGAAGCTGCGGGGGGATTGGTCAATTCCTACAACATATCTCAAAAAGCATAAAATACTGATTATTATTTTTTCAATACTGTTTTACACTCAAAGCTAAAAATGAACCCGGAGTTTTTATGGAAAAATTCATTCGTAATATTCTTTCTGAAATGACTGTTGAAGAAAAAATTGAACTCATCAGCGGTTGTGACACTCTCTCTATAGGCAAAATCCCCCGTCTCAATATCCGTGAAGTTTTCATGGCTGACGGCCCCCAGGGAATACGACGTGAAGGCGGCGCAAAAAACACTGCTCTCATGTCAGGAATTGCTCTCAGCGCCTCCTTTGACCCGGAACTTGCAGAAAAATACGGTGCCGTCATCGGCGAAGAAGCCCGTGCCTGCGGTATCCGTGCCAGTCTCGGTCCGGGAATAAATCTTACCAGAACTCCTTTGAACGGCAGAACTTTTGAATATTACGGCGAAGACCCGGTTCTTGCCGGTAAAATTGCCGCAGGATATATCAGAGGATGTCAGGCTCAAGGTGTTGCCGCCTGTCCAAAACATCTGGCACTCAACAATCAGGAAATATGCCGTGATATAGGTAATTCAATCTGCACCAAGGCCGTCCTGCGTGACCTTTATCTTGAAAATTTTGAAATCGCCGTAAAAGAAGGCAAGCCGCACATGGTCATGTCTTCATATAACAAAATAAACGGAATTCAAGCTTCAGAATGTGAATATACTCAGAAAAATTTTCTCCGTAATGAATGCGGTTTTGATGGTGTGATCGTCTCTGACTGGGGCGGCACTCACGATATTGCCAAAGCATTAAACGGCGGTCAGGATCTGGAAATGGGCGGAGGTCCTGAAACACTTGCCCGCAAACATCTTGCAAAACATATTGAAAATGGTGATGTTTCCATGGAAGTCCTTGATAATGCAGTTCTCAATAACCTGAGACTGCTTTATCGCATGGGCGCATTTGATACAGATGACGGCAGTGAAAATTATACTGTAAACAGTCCGGAAAATCAGAACTTTGTCCGTCAGAAAGCTGCAGAATGTGCCGTACTGCTGGAAAATAAAAACAATTTTCTGCCGCTCGACTTCAAAAAATTCAAAAAAATTGCAGTTGTCGGACCTTCCGCAGATTTCCATCACCATGCCAATTCATTGTGGCTCGGCGGCGGTTCAGGTGCAGTATACCCGCCTTATGAAGTAACAATTCTGCAGGCATTACAAGAACGTTTCGGAAATGATTGTGAAATAAATTTTGCCAGAGGAGTCTCTTTTTCCCTTGAATCAATGATAGAAGAAAAAATGCTCGGCAATGGTTTTGAAGCAGAATATTTTGAAAATGCTGAAGCTATGTGGAACGGTGATGCTCCATTTCTCAAACGTACAGAAAAAACCATGCAGCTTGATTACGGCATAAATAATTTCGGCGGGGCTTCTGCCGGTGACGACCGGATGCACAAACCATTTGCCGCCCGTTTCAAAGGTTCCATAACTCCGGAAAAAAGCGGCAAAGCCGGTATTCAGGTCACTTACTCTGCATTATTTACCAATATGAGTATCAACGGCAAAAATGTCTTTAACAATTCATGGAAAAACCGTTACCTGCCCATATTTGAATTTGATGCCGTTGCAGGAAAACCCATTGAAATTTGTATAGAGGCCATTCATCTTTCCGAATCTTCATCTTCTTTGCATCTGCACTATTTTGATGATTGTTCAAAAGATTTTGAAGAGGCTGTTGAAACGGCAAAAAATGCCGATCTGGTCATTTTTGCGGGAGGAACAAATCACACTTATGACAAAGAGGCCCTCGGCTGCGGAAATGTTCCATACGCCGATATTCCGGATTTGGAAATGCCCAATCACCAAACTGAACTTCTCTCCCGCATTGCTGAAGTAAATCCGAATGTCATCGCAGTGCTTATAAACGGTTCTGTCCTCAATGTCGAAAGTTTTGCTGACAAAGTTCCGGCAGTGCTTGAAATGTTTTATCCCGGCATGGAATGCGGCAATTCAGTAATTGACATCCTCAGCGGCAAATCCAATCCCGGAGGGAAATTGCCCTGCACGTGGTGCCGCAAACTTACCGATTATCCGTCGATTGCCAATGGTAATTATCCGGGAACAAGAGATGCCAATGCGCACGTTTATTATGACGAAGGACTTTTCATCGGCTACCGTTACACTGAAAAATGCGGAATTGACGTCCGTTATCCTTTCGGGTACGGGCTGAGTTACTCTTCCTTTGAATATGAATTGATTGATATTGAGCAAAAAAGCAATACTGATTTCTCAATAAAAGTCAAAGTCAGAAATACTTCAAATGTTGCAGGTTCAACCGTCGTTCAGCTGTATATCGGCAGCACCTTTGAGCCGTACCGTCCGGCAAAAAATCTCCGTGATTTCGTCAAAGTAAAACTTGAAGGCAACGAAGAAAAAACCGTTGAATTAAAACTTTCTGAGCGTGATTTCTCCCATTATGACGGCTTTATTGATAAAGTTCGTTTTTACAGCGGCAAATACAAATTGTATCTCGGAAGCTCTGTCCGTGACATTTTTGCTGAAACAGAAATAAATACAGAGGAAAAACTGTGAAATTCACCAAAGAAAATTTAATACAGCAGTTTTCCGATGCCGGTTTGAAACATAACGATACAGTTCTCATTCATTCCTCCATGAAAAAAATCGGCGATGTCAACGGCGGAGCAGAAACAGTATTTTCTGCTTTTGAAGAATATTTTTCTGAAGGGTTGATCGCATTTCCAACGCTGACATGGAAAATCGGACTCTATCCATCTGCCGGCAATGTTTATTCAGTCAGAGACTCTGCAACAGACATCAGCCTGTTACCTGAACTTTTCCGCCACCGCTCAGGAGTCGTACGTTCCCTGCTTCCGACACATTCACTGACTGCTAAAGGCCGTGATGCGGAAAATTTCTGTCATGTTGAACCAACTGCGATAAAATCATCTCTGCCGTGGGATTCTCCGTGGGGCAGACTTTATGAGCGCAAAGCCAAAATACTTTTTATCGGCTGTACAGTTCAAAGCTGTACATTTTTTCATGCTGTTGAAGAAAAAGCCGCTGTTCCCGGACTTTTCGATCCGGTTGCTAAACATGTCAAAATCATTGATTATGACGGCAATGAAACAGAAATTGATATGTACCGCCATCTCGGCGCACACAGCAAATATTACCGTTTGACTGAATCTTTGCTTTTTGCAGAAAATGCGCTCGAAATAACAAAAATCGGGGCTGCAAAAACATACATTCTTGATGCAGAAAAAGCCTGTGACGCCGTTTTGAAACTTCTGAAAAACAATCCGCAATTTTTTATGGACAGCTATCAGGAAGAGTGAAATCTGAAATTCACCCTTTCTAAAATATAAATAATTTATCAGCGGTGATTCGGACGGTTGCGGCGGTTATTGTCTCTGTTATTTTTGAAATGCACAGAACGTTTCTTTTTAAGCACCTCGATTTGAGGACGGCGTTCAGCAAGACCGCGATTGACATGAATAGGCGTTCCGTCAGGTGTTTTGCCGCAATAGTACATCGCCGCGCCCATAGTCATCGGGAGAGGAATATAGTCCTGTACCTGCTGCAAACTCCAGTTATGTTTTTTCAGAAAATCATCGACAGTTTTCATATGTTCCTGCGTACATCCGGGAAAGTTGGAGATAAACAACGGAATAATGTACTGTTCCTTGCCGCATTTCTTTGATTCTTCCTCAAAAACACGCATGATCTCATAAAATTCCGCACTCGGATTTTTGCGCATATAACGCAAAACTTCATCATTCAAATGCTCCGGAGCGACTTTCAGATGGCCGGAAACATGATGGTGTACGATTTCACGGAAAAGCTCTTTCTGTCGCAGAGCCAAATCCAGACGTATTCCTGAATTTATATGTACATGTTTGACTTTCGGAATGGCACGGACTTTACGCAAAAGTTCAACCGTCCGCAAGCCGTCACATTTATAATTCGGACAGATTTTCGGGAAAAGACAGCTTGAACGGTGACATTTCTTACAAATTTCAGGATCAGTTGTACTGCCGTAAATATTCCCTGCAGCACCGCCTATATCGCTGATCGTCCCCCGGAAAAATGGTTTTGTCGTCATCTCTTTGACTTCTGCAAGGATCGACTCTTCCGAACGGCTCATAACCTGCCGCCCCTGATGCACCACAAGCCCACAGAAAGCACAACCGCCGGGACAGCCCCTCACAGCCATCACAGAATCTTTGACAGTTTCATAAGCAGGCACGCCGAGTTTATATTTCGGGTGTACTTTTTTTACGAAAGGCAGTGCATGCATTGCATCAAGTTCATGAGGTTCAAGCGGTTTTGCCGGTTTTTCAACCACAAGGATACGGTCATTGTAACGCTGATAAAGTCCGCAACCGCCGAGACTGTTCATTTGAGATTCAACCGTAACAGTGGATGCCATAAGAGCATCTTTGTCCTCAAGATGTCTTTCAAATGACGGCAATTCAATATATTTATCTCCGGGAACAAAGGCTTCAGCATCTTTTTTACCGAGCAGGATCGCAGTGCCGGGAATACCTGACAGAGGTTCATTATTTTCAACTCTGCGGAAAATTTCCGGCATGGTTCTTTCGCCCATACCGTAGCAGAGAATATTCGCTTTTGAATCAACGAGTACTGAAGGACGTATTTTGTCCTGCCAGTAATCATAATGCGCAACACGCCGCAAACTGGCCTCAAGTCCGCCGATAACAACGAAAATTCCCGGAAATGCCTGTCGTGCCAGCTGTGCATAAACCGTCAGCGCATGCGGAGGACGTTTGCCGGTCAAACCGCCTTCACTGAAAGCATCTTCCCGGCGCAATCTGCGGCCTGCGGTATAAATATTGACCATTGAATCAAGATTGCCGCTGGAAATGCCGACTCCCAAGCGCGGTCTGCCCATCACTTTCAAAGCTTCGGGATCTTTCCAGTCTATCTGTGCAAGAATACCGACCTTGTAACCGCAATTCTCCAATACTCTGCCGATTATCGGAGTTCCGAATGAAGGATGATCCACATAAGCATCTCCGGTAATAAGCAAAATATCAATACCATCCCAGTTGCGGAGTTTCAAATCTTCCGCAGTCATTGGCAAAAAAAGTTCATTCATCAGAAATTTCCAGTCTTTTTGATTGAATTGAAAGGACAGAGAGTACCGCTGTAACGATTGTTTATCTTCAATGGCACGACTTCATTGGTCGTTGGCGGCATCAAAGTTACAAGAGAGACATTTTTCACATCTGAAACAGAAATATCTTTCAGAAAGAACAAAAGAGTGAAAATTTCACCTTTTTCAGCCGGCAAAGACTTCTGTGTATATTCAAAAGCGCCATTATTGATACGAATCGCCACACAGGCATGATTTACGCCGTTAACAGCGAGAGCATAATCATAAATGCTTATTTTGCGCTTGGGATGAATGCGTACAGCGACAGCGGCATAAGAAGCTGCGGAATTCATACCGAAAAGATTGACATTCCAATTGCTGACGGACGGTCTGGTACTGCTTACTTCAGCAGCCAGCACATCTCCGGAGCGGAATTTGACTGCTGCCCCGTCCAGAACTGCCGCCATACAAAAACAAAAAAGCATGATAAAAAATTTCATATAAAAACTCCTTTCAAACAAGCATTCGTTATAAGATAACATAATTGTCAAAAAACTCAAATCCCCATACAAAATTTTTGTACATTTTTTTACAAATATAAAAAAATACAGAAATAGAGGTAATTTC
>JAFVPG010000298.1 GCA_017505415.1 Lentisphaeria bacterium
AGAAAGGAAACTTTTTCATCGGCGGCTTACCCTCAGCGTTGCAGTATTGTCAAAAGTCAAATCATTTTCGCCCTCAAATGTTATCGCGCGGAACATGGCAGGTATCCGGAAAAACTTGCTTCAGGTAATTCAAAAATTGCAGTAGAGGCACGCAGTTTTGTGAAAAAAGCAGCCCGTGATGTTGTTCATGTTTATCCACATGACAGCAGCATTGCACATAAAATGCGGGAAAAAGCCATAGAGTATATTCTGAAATTATCTCCTTCTGTAAAAAAATCTGTAAATTTAAGAAATTTCATTTGATTTTTATTTTTGCTATGTTATAGTAATAGTGGATTAAGCCACTATATGCCATAGGAGGAAGTTATGTTTCCCAGCAAAGATAAAAATTCGTTATCCGTTGTTGATAAGACATTTGAGATTGTTTTGAAGGATATATTGCAGCAGAAATTCAAACCCGGCGATCGTTTGCCCGGCGAGAGAGAATTGGCGAATATTTATGGGATAGGCCGTTCCTCTATGGTAAAGGTTCTGGCAAGATTGCAGGAAGAACGATATATTGAACGTGTACCTGTTTATGGAACTTTCGTCCGGTCTGATCTTGCTAAACGGCAACAGCTTTTTTCGATTGCATTTGTCACGTCAGATGCAGTTGTATCTCCGGAAGAGCTTGATATTTCAAGTTGGAGCGGTATCATGGAAGTAATGCATGGCATGTTTGAGGAAGCCGCAATGCATCCCGGAGTGCAGATAACTATGCTGCATGCTCCTGATACGGAAGATGCTGATGTTTTGAATCAGCAGCTCGAAAATATTTCCGCTTTTGACGGAGTTATTTTCTGCGGTTGTAAAATGCAGTATCTGAAGAAAAAATATGCACTCAGCGGCAAGCCTGCTATTGTTATATTGCCCAAACTTCAGTCATTTGCTGAATTTTTTCCGTGCATAGATTTTAATTATGCTCCGGCGGTTGAATGCATGGCAAATCATATCGCATCTATTGTCAATTCCAGAAAAGTCATTCTTTTGCATTGTCGTGCCGCACTTAATGAAACTACGGAGCTTGTAAATATTATCAATAATGTTTTTGTTCAGAAGGAGGTCAAGTCAGAAAATATTTATATAGATTATGTTCCAACTTCTGAAACTGATATTCATGCTATGCTGGACGCACGTTTCGGTTCATGGGAGGAATTGAAAGGAACTATTATCTGGTGTCAGAACCGTAAATTGCTTCCGGTTTTGAATTATCTTTTGAAAAAGAATCAGATAAATGCGGATCTTTTCGGCGGACCTGCCACTATTGCCGCCGGTAATATATATCCATGTGTAACCTATTTGCGGGAACCGTATTTTCTTATAGGCCGTACCGCAGTTGCAAAATTATTTGATAAGCTCAGTAATGATATGGAAATTACTGATTCATCTGTAACATTATCAATGTATCACGGAACGAAATCATTAACAATACAGGAGGAATTATGAAAAAGAATCCGTTTACTTTGATTGAATTGCTTGTTGTTATCGCCATCATCGCCATCCTTGCAGGTATGCTTTTGCCCGCATTGAATAAAGCCAGAGAAAAGGCAAGATTTGCATCCTGTGCTTCAAATTTAAGACAATTCGGTTATATACTGTCAGCGTATGCTGATGATAACAATGATTTTTTCCCTACTAATTATGCAAGCAGTTCAGCAACTTTAGGACATTCTTCTCCATTCAGAGTTCTCCATTACGCCGGTTATACATCAGAAGCTAATATCAATGCAAAAAAATTACTGGATTGTCCCGCTGATCGTACTCGAACCTATCAGACGGCAGGTGCTTTTTATAACTATGACTGGCAGGGCAGAAACTACAATCGCAGTTACACGATAAATCAATATCTCGGCTGTTTTTATGAAGGATATAATTCTCATTACCGTCCTTTTCAACTCAGTGGTTCAGCAGTCCCTCTTTCAAAAGTTCTTGTAATGAGTGACAGTTATGGATATGCTGTCGGTACAAACGCATACTATTACGGAATACAGGAATACGGATCTCCCAGATCAACAACTTCTCCTGATTCTCATCATAACAATTATGATAATGTTCTTTGCGCAGACGGGCATGTTATGAGTTTTAAGGGAACATATTCTTCCGCTGATAAAACAATATTTGAAGTTCCGTATAAATATGATTCTTATGTAAGATTTTAATAAAAACATATAGGAGCAGGAATTAAAAAATGAAAAAAATTTTTATCATCGGTATATTTTTGACAGTCTGTCTGCTTCATGCAGATTTTGCTGTTGTTAAAAATGGTAAAGCTGCTGCAAAAATAAAATTCACAGCAGAATCTGTCAATGCAGTAAAAAACAAAATTGAACTTTTCAACTCTTATATCAGAAAAATTACAGATACAGAAATTCCGGTAAATGACAATTCTCTTGAAAATACTATTGAAATAGAAATATTGAAAAAAGTTCATTATAATAAGCATTACGATTGGAATATTACTTTTCCTGAAAAAAATGTAATGAAAATAACAGCTTCGGAAAAATCAATATTTGATGCATTAAATCAAATTCTTGAAACAGGTGCCGATGCACGTTTTCTCGGCGTGGAAGAATCAATGTTTCAATTCAATAAACGCAAAGATATTATAATGCCGGAAAAAACATTGAAAGCTCCGGCAGGTTATACGATATATCGTTCAATATATGAAGCTCCTGCTCATTCAGTTGAACTCGGAATAATAAATGATAACAGTTTCAAGTTTAGTCACGGATTGCCGATTTTTGTTTTTCCGCAAAGTAAATATTCAAAAGGCTGGCCTCAGGAAATAATGCCTGTATTGAACGGAAAAAAACTTGTCAAACCTAAAAATATGTATGCTTATTGGCAGCCTTGCTATTCAAATCCGGAGACAGCCAGACATGCTGTTGCCAATATTTTTGAATATCTGAAAAAACATCCTGATGCACAATCTATTTCTCTTGGAGTGAATGACTGTTTCGGTTTTTGTGAATGCAGTGGATGTGCGGCATTGGATAAAGACAGCAGTAAATCGATTTTTTCCAATGACCGTGCATATAAATCTCAAAGTTATTATACATGGGTAAATCGTGTTGCTGATGAAGTTTGTAAAAAATATCCTGATTTACGTATCGGACTTCTGGCATACGGCGGTTCCATCATGCCTCCCAAATTTAAAATACATCCTAATGTTATCCCTATGCTGACTTTGGATTCTATAAGTGAGGCGCTCGACCCCGCAGTAAAAGAAAAACATCATAAAGTTATTGATGAATGGGGTGATAATGCCAAGGAAACAGGTGTATGGGAATATGCGTGGGGAAATAATTTTATTATTCCCCGTGTCAATTTCAAAAATCAGTATGAATTTTTGAAATATCACTACCAAAATAACGGGAGAGCATATTTCAGTGAGCGTAATATGCTCGATGCAAATGACGGTCCTAAAACATATTTGACAGCACGTTTGCTGAAAGATATCAATGCAGATCCGGAAGCGATCCTTGAAGATTGGTATGTCCGTTTCGCCGGAAAAAATGCAGCTCCGTATCTTAAAAAAGTTTATTCACTCTGCGAAGAATATTGGCAATCAGGAGAATTGAAAAAAACTCCGATTTACAGAGCCCGCAATTATATTTACATGGCTCCGAAAATATCACATATGTTTGCTTTAACTCCCGGTTTTACTGAAAAACTTATTGCAAATGCCGCTAAAGCCCATGAACTTGCTCAAACTCCGGAAGAAAAAAAACGGACTGAAATCATTTTGCGGATGATGGAACGCATTGATTGCATTTCCGGCTTCAGCGGGTATGCTTTCTGTTCTGCAAATAATGGAGAGTTTTCAAATAAAAAAGATGTTATTGATTATTTGGATTTTCTCGAAAAAAACATTTCAAATTTACTTAAACAATATGATCGGGTTTGCAGTTATTATCTGAATCCGGATTTTCCTGCGGAACTTAAAGATATTTATTTGCGTAAAAAAATCTTCAATCCTGACAGTTCAACATATATTTCTGAAGGAATTATTAAAACTTTGAATTATATAAATGAACCTGAAGTAAGAAAAGCATTAAAAGCAATAGAAAAAATTCAAAATCTGCCGGTTCCGGTAAAAAAGACCATAAATGTTATATTGAATCTTGATAATGTAAAAAATCATTTTGAACATAATAATTGGGAAAATATTAATATCCGCACTTCATCTGCTTATGAAATATCCGGAGAAAAATTATTCAATAATCAGAAATCATTGAAAATATTACCTGCAAATTTTACCGGTATTGCCAATGCGGATGATGATTTACTGAAAAATATTCCCGCAGTTACTATAAGGCATAAAGTCAATGAGCCGGGTATTTATATTGTATCTGCAAAAGTTTTTACTCCTGTCCGAAAGGCTTTCATGGATTTATCTCTCTGGCGGGTAAAAGATAATAAAGCTATAGATTGGGAAGATTTGCATCAACTGCAAATTCCATCCGGTCAATGGATAACTTTTTCTCAAACCAGAGCAATAACAGCCGGAGTTAAAGATGTTGATATAGTTTTGAGGTTATCTTCTTTTGCAAAAAACGAAGCAATTTATATTTCAGATATACGTCTTGTCCGCTTGGGAGATTTGCATAATATGCCGGTTGTATTGCCCAAAAATAAAACATACAAAACAGATACAATCACAATTAGCGGCAAATCTCAAAGAGGAGAACTTTTCGGTAAAAAAGTCATAAAAAATAATAATCCTAAAGCATTTTCCATTGCTCATATAAGTTTTGTATGGCCGGAGTATAATAATGACGATTATCTCGAAATAACGACGGATGCAGCACAATTACCCGATGCAAAATCAGGTCAAATCGGAGCAATTATCTATGAATGGAAAGATAATGATTGGAAACAATTACGTAATATATTGTGGAACCGTTCATTGCCGAAAAATAAATTTGTAAAACTGAAGTTCGGAATTAAAGCTGAACACCTCAGCGGCAGCAAGCGGTATCTGCTTATAATTTTCAAAATGAAAAATACCGAAGGTATAGCTTTCGGAGATGTACAATTCAAATATATCTCAGGCAAAAAAAACAATGATGTAAAACTGAAAACATCTGCTGTAAAAACACAACATTATCCGTATTCAAAATTATCATTGAGAAAAGGCTCAATTATCGGAAAAGTATTTGAACAAAAAGCTGTTATCAATAAAAATCCTGATTCATACCCGATAGCGCAATATGCGTTTAATTGGAAACCGTCATCTCCTGATTCTCATATTGAATTTACAATGAATGCGGCACAATTACCCGATGTAAAATCAGGCAAAATAGGTGCTATTATTTATGAATGGAAAAATAGTACATGGAGCGAAAAACACAATGTTTTATGGAATTGTTCTCTGCCCAAAGATAAATTTGCCACTTTGAAATTCCGGACTACCGGAAAAAACTTAGGAAATGCGGGAAGATTCCTACTGATAATTTTTAAAATGAAAAATACTGAAGGAATCGCTGTGTCAGATATAAAAATGCAATATTTCCGGAGCGAAAAATGATTATTCTCTCCTGTAATGTTCGTGCCTCGACAATGGCAAATGATTTTGGTCCCGCCTCATGGAAAGAGAGGCGGGGGCTCTGTTTGAAGGTAATTGCTGAACAATCTCCGGATATTTTCTGTCTGCAAGAGTGTTCTGCTGAACAATTTGAACATTTTACGGAATTTTTCGGTAAGGATTATGATGTATTCTGGATAAGTCCTTATCCGGATTTTGATGCTCCGGAAAATGCAATTTTTTATCGCAAGGGTAAATTTAAAGTCATAACTTTCGGCGGTTATCATTTAAGTCCTACTCCGCATATTGCAAATGCTTCATGTTTCGGCGACGGCTGCAACCGTGTTGCGAATTATATAGTTTTTGAAAATGAAAATAAAAAGCGTTTCAGATTGATCAATACTCATTTGTCTGTCGCTGCACAATCCGCATTGCCGCAAGCAAAAATGCTGATAGAAGATGCAAACGCATGGAATGAAAAATTGCCGCAGATATTGGTTGGTGATTTGAA
This sequence comes from Lentisphaeria bacterium, assembly GCA_017505415.1. Lineage (GTDB taxonomy): Bacteria > Verrucomicrobiota > Lentisphaeria > Victivallales > Victivallaceae > RGIG5270. The sequence continues at coordinate 6,078 of JAFVPG010000298.1, forward strand.
TAATGATGTAAATTCAGAGGTAATGAATCTGCTGCTCGGATTTTTCCGCGATTCTCACAGAGAGGCGACGGGAATAATTGAGGAAAGTTTCAGCTGTCATGACTTTTTGGGTGAAAAATATCATAAAAATATGGTATATCCTTTTACCGGCAAGATAGATTGGATTTTGCTGAAAGGTGATATTCATTGTTTTAGTTCAAAAATGCTTAAGAATCATGTTGGTGATATTTATCCGAGTGATCACTATTTTTTAGCTGTGGAACTTGACTTTTAAGTGCATTGTATAATTTTTGCCGTTTTTTGGGCAGACAGTATTGATAGATATTAGAGGTAATTTCAAAAGTCCTCAAAAAATCTTGAAATTCATCATCGCGATCTTAAAACGGAGTGTTTTCGGAGGTTATTTATTCAATAGCCACGCTCAAACTACCGCTTTAATCTCATCAACGCTGATTTTTCAATCTTTTTTTGAATGGTTCTGTACTAAACATTGACTGATTTTTTTGCAAG
>JAFVPG010000299.1 GCA_017505415.1 Lentisphaeria bacterium
AGTACTCTTTTCTTTTTTGAAAAGGTGGAGGGTCTTAGGGAGGCGGAAAAATCTTTTTTCTTTTAATCAAGAAAAAAGTTTTTCCGCCTCCCTAAACAAAACTTAAAATAATTCGCCCTGTTCGAGGGGAGAGAGCATTTCACGGATGGGGGAAAAAGTTTTGCGGTGGATGGGGGCAGCTCCGTATGTTTTGAGAGCTTTGATATGGGCAGCTGTGCCATAACCTTTATGAATATCAAAACCATATTCCGGATAAAGTTCGGCATATTTGCGCATCAAGCGGTCACGATGTACTTTGGCAATAATACTGGCAGCAGAAATGGCGGCACATTTAGCGTCACCTTTCACAACAGATCTGTTAGGATAAGGCATAGATTTGACCGGATTGCCGTCAATAAGGACAAAATCCGGCTTCTGTGATAATTTATCAACAGCAGTTCGCATGGCAAGATGAGTTGCCTGCAATATGTTTATACGGTCGATTTCATTATTATCGACCTCGGCAAAAGCAAAAATAATATCGTCTCTCGAAGTCAGAACTTCAAACAGTTCTTCACGTGCTTTTTCCGTAAGCTGTTTGGAATCGAAAACTTCAGGGATTCTGGAATAATCAAGAAAAATCACTGCGGCAGCAACAACAGGTCCCGCCAGCGGTCCCCTGCCCGCTTCATCGACTCCGGCGACAAAAGAAAACCCCTCGTCATGGAGTTCTTTTTCCATAACGAGGAGTTGATGTTCTGCGGGTAAATAACCCTCAATAGACACGGTAAGTGTTCCTTTGCCGTAAGATTAGCGGGTACGCAATTCTTTGACGCGGGCATCTTTACCGATTTTATCACGCAAGTAGTAAATTTTGGAGCTGCGGACTTTACCTTTGCGGACAACTTCGATCTTCTGGATCATGGGAGTATTGAAGGGGAATACACGTTCAACGCCCTGACCGAAAGTAACACGACGGACGGTAAAAGTTGATTCCATATCTTTGCCGCGCATAGCGATAACTGTACCGGCGAAGAGCTGAATACGTTCAGTAGTACCTTCAACGATTTTAACATAAACCTTAATGCTGTCGCCGACGTTGAATTCGGGCAAGTCGGTTCTGACATTTTCCTTGCGGATTTTATCAAAAACTGTACTCATTTCTTATCCTCCTGAGAAATTGTTTTCATATATTTTTCGTACAAATCCGGCCGTCTTTGTGCAGTAATCTGCAGAGATTTGCCGATTCTCCAACCGGCAATTTTAGCATGATCGCCAGAGAGCAGGATTTCTGGTACTTTCATTCCGTCGATTTCAGCGGGACGTGTGTATTGCGGATACTCAAGAAGTCCGTTTGAGAAAGATTCGTCAGCACTTGACTCATCCTTGCCAAGAACTCCCGGCAGTAAACGCACCGCCGCGTCCACCATTGCCATGGCTGCGATATTGCCGCTTGTCATGACAAAATCTCCGAGCGAAAGCTCCCAATCCACGAAACGCTCGATGACTCGTTCATCAACCCCTTCGTAGTGACCGCAAAGAATCAACAAATGATCTATTGCCGCCATTTTTTCAGCACACTTCTGTGAAAACTGCTCACCTCTCGGTGAAGTCAGCACCACAACTGTACCTTCCTTTTTCAAATCAGACAATGCTTCAAAAAGCACATCTGCTCTCATCAGCATACCGGGACCTCCGCCATACGGCTTATCATCCACAGATGCGTGTTTGTCGTGAGCGTAGTTCCGCAAATCTATCGCATTTATTTCGACGATTCCGTTTTTTACTGCACGACCGATAATGCTTGACCCCAACGGGCCGGGAAATATCTCCGGAAACAAAGTTAAAATATCAATCTTCATAATTTTCTGCTTTGAACCGGAAATGCACAATCTCAGTCAGTGACTTCAACTGTGACTTGTTTATTCATTTTGCCGGCTGCGCTGCGCACCAGAGAGCGGATAGCCATGATGGTTTTGCCGCGTTTGCCGACGATTTTGCCAATATCTTCCTTGTTGCAATCTATGCGAATAACAACACTGTTGGCACCGTCTTCGGTGGAAACCTTGACAGCATCAGGAGAGTCGACCAATGAGCGGACAACATAATCAACGAAGCCTTCAAGCCCTTTGATTCCGCCTGCTGCACATGAGCAACTGTTTGATGCTTTTGAGATTCCGAATAATTTCAATAATGCTTTAAGCATTTTTTACATCCTGTCTTTAACCGAAAACCTTAAAACTACTGCATTAAGCATTAGCTTCTTCTGCGGGAGCTTCTGCGGCGGCAGCAGCTTCAGCAGCGGCGGCTTCGGCAGCTGCTTTGGCTTCAGCTTCAGCGGCAGCTTTTGCTTCTTCTTCAGCTTTGATCTTGGCAGCGGCTTTTTTGGAAATAGAGGGCTTACGGACACGGTCAGCAAGGACTACACCTTTGCGTACGCGGTCGATAATATCGCCGACGGTTTCGCTGACTTGAGCGCCGTTTGCGATCCAGTAATCAGCACGGTCGAGTTTTACAGTTTCGACTTTGCTGCGGGGGTTATAAAATCCGATTTCTTCGATAGCACGGCCGTCGCGGCTCATGCGCTGATCCATGACGACGATGCGAAAGCAGTTGGCATTGCGGGTGCCGGTGTGCTTCAATCTGATTCTGACTGACATAAATTCACCTTACAGTTTAATATTTTGTTTTATTTAGAGAACACAAAAGTCCCCTGTGCGAAACACCTTTATCACAGCTGTTCATAAATAATTGGCATTCAGCTATTTAGATACTTGGCTAAGCCTCCCGGCCGCCTCCATTTGCCAACATTTTGAACTCAAAGCAGAAGTAAAGTGCAACTCTTTTACATTCAACTTTTTCCAAAATCTGCAATAAAAGTTATATAATATAACATTTTTTTCAAAAAAAACAAGATTTTTTCTGTAAAAAACGTATTTTTTATCACATTTTTTTCATTTTGACGATTGTAACTCTTGATTAAGATTTTGACCGCCATTATGGAAACAACGCCAAAAGAAGGCAATCAATTTTGCGGAAAAATAAAATGGACATAAAACAAATTATCCCTGAGAAAATAATATTTTCATTCATATTTGACATTTATTCCTGAGGAACAAAAAGAAATTCTATTTCCATGGGTTCTCCCGGCGGCGGCGGCAATACCTGAGTAAGATTTTTCAAAAGTTCAGCAACTGAACGGTCCATATGAATAAATCCTGATTTTTTTAGGATTTTTGATTCAAGTACTTTGCCATACCGGTTAAATCTGATTTTGACCAGTACTTCCGGTTTCCTGCCATTCAAAAGCTGACTGCTTGGAGGATTCCACAATTTATAAATCACTCCGACAAGATGTTCAGTATAAGTTGCACCGACTTCATCATCATTATCATCATCTTCTTCTATTTCTTTTTCAGGAACACGTTTCAAATCTTCAGGACGGATGACCTCCAAATCATCAGGCGGTACGGGCGGAGTATATTTAGGCTTGGCAGGAACTTTTTTGGAAACAGTATTTACCGTTTTTCTGGAAATTTGTTTTGATGAAATTTTTCTGATATTTTTTTTAGGGACAACGGGTTCTGAAACAGGTTTATTTTTTACAGTTCTTTTCACCTGCTTTTTTACCGGTTTTCTGACTTTCTTCTTTTTAACAGCGGAACGGCGTCTGACTGATGATTTTTTTACAGTTTTGGCTGTTACATTTTTCGGAATTTCGACCAGACGGACGACAACGACATCTTTTTTACGGCTATTCTTCCAATGATCAGCGAGAATAAAGAATGACAACGGCAAAAAAATTACCGCCAGATGCACCGCTATAACAACGTGAATGATTTTTCTCCGCTGTTTCGGTGTAATCAATCTTTTTTTCTCTGTAATATCAGAATAATTGAACTTCATAAAACAATCAATCTTCTTTGGATGTCACCAGACTTATATTTTCAAAACCGCAGCCCTTAATGTCTTTCATAAGGTCAATAACTTTATTATATGAACATGCTCCGTCAGCTTTGAGCAAAATAACTGTATTGGGAGCCGAAACTTTCAAATTTCCAAGAAAGTTAATCATTTCAGCAGTTGACATTACGCTTTTATCAATACTTATTCTGCCGTCTTTCTGCAAAACAACGATTTTACTGTTTTTTTCGGGCATGGGCGAAGCATTCATCTGCGGAGTTTCCACCGGCATACTGTATTCAACCAGCGGCATTGTTATCATAAAAACGATGAGCAGAAGAAATGTAAGGTCGATCAAAGGAGTCATATTGATTTGATCAATAGCTCCGAGATTTGAGGCACGGCGTCGTCTTTTCATTGGTTGTCCTGCTTGGCAATTTCATCAAGTTTGAGCTTAACCATGAACCCTTCGCTGAAATTATCCATACTGACTGTCAGCTGACGTATCATGGCTCCGATAGCATTATAACCGACTACCGACGGGATGGCAACAACCAGACCGACAACTGTCGTCAAAAGCGCAGATGCAATACCCGGCGCCATCGCACCAATATCCGCACTCCCTTGCTGTGCCATACCGATAAATGCAAACATAACCCCCCACACTGTACCGAAAAGTCCGAGGAAAGGACAGACCGAAACAATTGTAGCCAGCAGACTCGTCCCTGACTCAAGTTCAAGGATTTGAGTTGAAATTTCACGTTCAAGCACTGCTTCAATAGCATTGAGCTGAGCTTCTGTAAGTTTCGGAGCGTTTTCAGGAACAACACAGCCGCCTGCAGAATGCAGAGAGTTTTCATAAAATTCATTCAATCGTGCCACCCCTGCCCCGTAAACCTGACAAACCGGCGACGGATCATTGAGAGCAGAACCTGCAACAGCACAGACAGAACGACGGTTTTCATTGAAAATATTGATAAAACGGTTGGAAAGTTTTTTGGCTTTGTACAAAGAATAATACTTGTCTATCATCAATGCCCATGTCACAACAGATGCTGCAAGCAAAAGAATTACGATAAATTTACCAACACCGTCACTGACCGAAAAAGCATAATATGCTCCATTCGCCTGTACCGCAAAAATTGCATAATTTGTTAAAAAAGACATAACTTCCCCTTGTTTAAATATTTACATTTTTTGTGATTTTTTTTTGAAAAAATAACGATTTGTATTATATTAATGCATCATTGACAAAAATCAAATAAAATGCCAAAAAAAAGGAAAACTTTTTATGTCTGAAAAAATTTATCTCGGTTTCGACATAGGCGGGACAAAAATAGGTATGGGATTCGTTTCTGAAAACGGCAAATTCATTGCCGGTGACAAATTTGAAAACATCAACACAAAACCTGAAGATGTACTGCCATTACTCGTAAGCAAAGTAAAAAATATAGCAGCCGAAAAAAATATAAATCTTGCGGATATTCCATCTTTCGGTATCAGCGCACCGGGTCCGGCAGATATTCCCAACGGCATCCTCACCTCCCCTCCGAATAATCCGTATTGGCGCAATGTTCCCATCCTCCAATATTTGCAGGACAATTTGCAGCTCAAAGGATTTTTTGAAAATGATGCCAATGCCGCTGCCATTGCAGAAGGTTATTTCGGAGCAGGCAAAAACAGCAAAGATTACATTTA
>JAFVPG010000300.1 GCA_017505415.1 Lentisphaeria bacterium
ATGGGGAGTATATTCCAAAGACTCTTGCCAATTTGCTTAAAAGCAAAGGCAGACTTTCCCCGGAAGAAATCAGAAAAATGGCAGAAGAACTTTTTATTCTGCTTACAGAACTTCACCGGCACGGGATTCTGCACCGGGATATAAAACCGGATAATATCCTGTGGATCGACGGTCAGGCAGTTCCCGGTGACATCGGATTGGCGACTGACAATGCACAGACCATGCTTGCCGGGACTCCTGGTTTCGTGCCGCCGGAGGTACTTGCCGGGATCCGGCCGCCGGAAGAAAAAGATGATTTTTACGCTCTGGGGAAAGTGCTTTACTGTGCTTTGACCGGAAAACCTGCAAGTGCCTTTCCGGAATTCCCGGAGAGCAGGACTTTGACCGGAAGTGCCGGGATAATCAAGCTGTACAATAAACTTTGCGGCGGCGAAAAGCTTGAATCGCTCTCCCCTCAAGGCAAGAAACAGAAACTTTTCATTCTGATTCCGACTGCCGTCTGTATTGCTGCTGCCGGTGCGGCGGCAGGATTTTTCCTGCGTCCGGAACCGCTTCCGGCTCCACCCGAAAAAATCATTGTGGAAGTCCCTGCCCCGGCTCCGCCGGTCGATCCGGATGCCGAAAAGAAAAAATTCCGGGAAAACTGGGAAAAACAATGGGAAACAAGAATGAGAGAAGCCAGAAAAATGCCGCCGGTATCTCTTTTGAATCTGGATCAGGGAAGCCGGGAACGTTCCTATTACGAAAGGGTCAGGGAAGCTGAAGATAAAGTCCGGCAAAAAGTGGAGAATCTTCAGAGAATAAAAGATAAAGAAGCTGAAATATACGGATTTTATTAAAAATTTTTCAAATCACAAATAAGAAACAGCTTTCTGAATCGTTCAATAGCCGGAAACTGTATGTTTCCGGTTGCTTGAAAAGGTACTGCCAATGTCCGGAAAATGTCACACAAAACCGGATGCCGGATTTGAAAAAGTTGTTTTCAGGTGATATATTTACGTTGAAATAACCACAGGGAGGTATTATTGCAGCAAAAAAATATATTATCATAAAAAACTGACTGAAGATAGATAACGGTATCTTCAAGCGATGGAAATACAGGAAAACGCCAAAATTTCATTGAACACCATCGGCTTGCAAGGTATGCCTGCACATATGCGGACGTACCCTTGTTTTGTGTGGTGTTCAGGCATTGGCGTGCCTTCCTGTATTCACAAACAAGGGTGCGTCTTTTTTGTACCCGGAAAAATAAAAAAAGGAATATTGTCATGTTTTTCGGTAAATCATTCAAATTCGTCAAAACAGGTGGTTTTTCGTTAAAAACCAATATCAAAATTGTTAATGATCACAAAGAGGAGATCGCATTTTCCCAGGATGGTGGAAGTGGTATTTTTGCCAAATTTCAGCTTACTTCTCAAAAGAAAGATGGAGAAGTGTTAATGACCTATTCCGAAGGGAAATTTATTAATGTTTACGGTGAAACCGTTGCTGAATTATACGGTAAAGATTTCAACTGCCGCAAACCGTTTCTTTTGAAAACCAGTGACGGTGCAACGTTTCATCTGCGGACAAAATCATTGTTGAAAACTTTATTGAAAGCTCCAAGAGAATATGTTTTATATGGAGATAATGGTGAGGAAGCGACCTATAAAGTCAATACATCCCCTTTTCGCTGTAAGATAACAGATAATCCGCAAGCGGTTTTGCCGCAGGAAGTTATTCTTGTTCTTGGCGTGCTGCTTTTCTTTTCCTTGTCTTACAAGATCAGCGATGCAACTGATATTTCCCGGGTCATTCAGGCGGAAGATAATGAAGATTTCCGGGATGCAAAAATCGGTTATCGTATTGCCGGAGTATTGTTTCTGCTCGCTTTGCTCGGAGTTATCGGTAAAATTATCAAACTGTTTGATTGATAATATAAAAAAAAGGGGGGGACTTATGTCTGAAGAAACTAAAAAATGTCCGTTTTGCGGCGAAGAGATTCTTGCTGCTGCAATAAAATGCAAATATTGCCAATCCATGCTCAATGGAAAATTTCCGGTTCAATCCGGTGCTGTTTACAATGCTGTACCGCAAAATCAGCCGGTGCGGAACGGCAATATTGATACCGGAGTGAATTATTTTAAAGCAATTACCGGAGTCGTTTTGGCAGTCGTGGCGATCTTTTTCTGCGGCTGGCTTTATGTCTGGTCTTGCAATATCCCCTTTGTTTATTGGCTGATGCCGGTGATGTACGGCGGCATTGCCGGAGGCGTGATATTTTTGGCAATGAAAAATTTCCGTTCCGATGATCTTGGGGTATTCATTATCTTCGGTTTGCTGGCCGGAATTACCGCTTATTATGGCAACTGGGTGTGGTTCGTCCACGATATATTCGATAAAGTCGAGATGAGTCCGGGAAAATTGCTGGAGGATATTGAACTGATACTTGATGTCCGGGTGATAGAAGTGATCTCCTCTTCCAAATCGTTCCCCTTGCCGGTTAAAGACGGTATGCTGTTTTTTATGTGGATTTTGGAATTTGTCATGATCTTTGGCGGTGTGGGAGTGGGATTATACGCTTCTTACAGCATGTGCTTTTTCTGTCCCAACTGCAAAAAATGGAGCGAAGAGAAATCCAAACCTTATAAACTGGTTTCCGATAAGCCGGAATATGAGTTGACCAATATTGAGGCGATCATGCAGATGACCACTCCGGAAGGTAATGAAGATCATTATACGGTGAGTATATTTGAGTGTCCCTACTGTAAAAATGGAGCTTTCAACCTCAAGAAGCAAAAAGTGGTGATCGAGAATGGTAAATATGAAACTAAAGGCAAAACTTTGCTCAACCGGATTTTCTGTCCGGAAGATAAGATAAAAGCCTTGAAAGAATTTATTACTTCCACCGGAATTGAAACCAAAGAGTAAGAGCAAATCAGACTCCGCTGTAAGCCCTGCCGGTTCTTCGGGATCGGCGGGGCTTTCAGCTAGATAACTGAAATAATTCTCCGTTCTCTTCCGTATCTTTCCGTTCCAGTCAGATCATTTCGGGATATTGCAAAACAGTTTTTTCATGGTTATTCAAAAAATTCTCTGAATCCGGCTTGCTTTTTTGTTTCCGGCAGGCTATATTA
>JAFVPG010000032.1 GCA_017505415.1 Lentisphaeria bacterium
AACGGAAGAATTTGAAAGGAGAAAAGTTTTTCTTTGTTACTTTCTTTTGGCAAAAAGAAAGTAAGCATTGTAAGACATGTCAAGGCAGTTTGCCTTACGCATCTGCGGACAAAAATATGAGAACAACACCCCCTTAACAGAAAGGACAAAATATGAAAATCAACCTCAAACGACATGACAGAAACAATATTATCGGAAGTTGCTTCACTTTGATTGAACTTCTCGTCGTCATCGCCATCATTGCAATTCTTGCCGGAATGCTGCTCCCTGCCTTGAATAAAGCCCGTGACAGAGCAAGAAGTGCATCCTGTATCGGCAGACAGAAACAGGTGTCTTTGCACTTGTTTTTATATTCCAACGACAGTGATGACTGGCTGATGCCGGTATGTGATTATGCAAGCGGTTCAAATAAAGCCTGGATGACAATTATGAATGATCTCGGTTATGAAAAATGGGACTCTTTTATGGTTAAATCAGAAGCTGCCAAAAAATCTGTTTTCTTCTGTCCAGCCGATAAACGTGTCGGCAATTCTGCAGCAGATAATCAACCTTCTTACGGTTTGAATGGTGTATTAACAACTTGCGGCTCACAGGGTAGTATCGGATTGGGTACCAAATGGTATGCCTGGATCAAGATCGGGATGGTCAGAAATCCGTCTGAAGCTGCTTTTCTGGCAGAATGTCAGTACCCTGAAGGTGATGCCAATACTTTTGACTCAAAAATCGGTTCAAGTCATAACTCCTTTGGTATCAACCCCTTTGAACACACACAGTCATTTCGTCATAATGATTACAAGAGCATGAATTATGTTTGTATTGCAGGTAATGCAAAAAGCGGAGATGCAAAAACAACTCCCAGATTTGGAAGTGACTGGACAGATCCTGTTTATACATATTTTTTCGGTAATTACTGGAAAGCTCCGTCAAAATATCGCGGAAATACCAAAAAATAATTTAAATTACCAGAGAAAAATATGAAGAATATTATATTGACATGTATGCTCTTTGCCGGCAGTATGCTTGTTGCGGATGAGGTGCTGTGGCAGGACAATTTTGCCAAAGACGGCTCTTTGCAGGATAATGGTTTTAAAATCATCGTAAACAATCCGAAAGACAGTTTTACTGTTAAAAACAAAGAAGTTGTCTTTCATTGCAGCAACAAACCGTACAGAGGTCTGACTTTTCAGAAAAAAGTTCAGCTTGTGCCGCAGAGTGAATTTTATTTTGAGGCAAAAATTGCAGCAGCAGGAACAAATGGTTTTGATCATTCATCATTGAAAATCGAACTCGGAAATATGCTGCTTACCTTCCGCAAAAATAAATTATGGATTCATCGTCCATCAAAAAATGACTGGATTCAGCCCGGCAAAATCAAATATAATGTCTGGCAGAAATATAAAATCCGTTTTGATGCTGCCAACCGTACCGCTGAATATTACATTGATGATATGAATATTCCCGTTTTTGTTGACGAGAAATCTGAGTTTGACCCGTCGAAGGGAGATATGTTGAGACTCGGCAATTACGGTCTCTCTTCAGGAACTGTCATTTGTGCATTGCGTAATTTGAAATACACAAAATTTGAGCAGAAAGTCAATAAGGATAACATTCTTTTTGAAGAGAAATTTGCCGTTGACGGTACTCCGGAGGCAAACGGTTTCAAAACTGTCGTAAATAATCCGAAAGATGTTTTTTCTGTTTCCGGCGGCGTATTGAAAATGGTTTGCAACAATAAGCCGTACCGTGGAACAACCATTCAGAAAAGAGTTCCGCTGCCCGCTCAATGCGAAATTATTTTTGATGCCAATTTATACATGGAAGACAGCAGCGGACAATACAATAATGCCTCTCTTAAAATAGAGTTCGGAAATTTCCTGATGGCTTTCCGCAATGGGCAATGGTGGAATCATAAACCGTCAGAAAATAAATGGCTCGTTCCTGCAAAAATCAAAAATAATACATGGTACACTTTCAAAGTGCGTCTTGATTCCACCGCTAAACGGGCTGAATTTTTCGTTAATGATATGACAACTCCGGTTTTCATTGATGAAAAATGTGAATATGACCCCAAAGCCAAATTCACTCTTATGATCGGTAATTACGGTCTTGCCCGTGGAACTGTCGTCAATGCAGTACGCAATTTCCGGGTGATGAAAATCACTCAAAACAACAAGGCGCAAAAAAAAAATGATTTGAACGGAACAATGCTCTTTGCCGGAATGGATGTCAGCAAATATCCGCTGGAAAAATATGCGGCGAAATTCGGCAAAGGACAAATCTCCAAATTCAATTTTGAAACACCGGCTGTCAATCTCAGCAATTCGACAAACAAATATGAAATAAGCCCCGTCCCCCCATACCGTCCGGCTTCTCTGCCGCAATGTATCATCATGGCGGATATTCCGCTTGATGCGATACCGGCTTATGCTCAGAAACAGATGCTTGAAGCAATAAATAACGGAGCATGTCTTTTGATTTTTAATGGTCTTTTCACTTTGAACAAGGGCAATTTTCACAAAACTGAATTTGAAAAAATCCTGCCGGTCACTGTCGATGACCCATGGAAAAATCCCGTTGCCGGAAAAGATGTCAAAACCAGTTACATAAATAATACTCTCGCCCTTGCGATGAAAAATGCAGGTAAAGGCAAAGTTATTGTAATAATGACCCCCGAAGGCGGCAGAGAATTACTTGAAAAAGGTATTTGAAAGGATATATAAACATGAACAAAACATCACTGCTGGCATTGAGCTTGCTTTTTCCTGTATTGCTCTCTGCTGTGACTCTTACTGAAAATGCAGGAAATTTCACTGTCTCAAATGACAATTATGAAGTAACTTGCGGCAAATCAACCGGATTTGCAGTCAAAATAAATAAAGTCGGCAAAACTGCTGTCCCCTCTGCATTGGCAGCTCCTGAATTCAATATCGACAATGATCTTGAAAAATATGACGGCAGATATAATCCTTCTCCTGCAAGTACAGCTAATTTCCGCACAAAAGCAGTCTGTAAAGTTCTGAAAAACACTCCGTCTGAAATTCAGCTTGAAGTTTCATACAATTTTTATGGCGGCAAGGTTACAGAAATTATCACTTTCGATAACTCATGTGCCGTAAATTATACCGTAAAAGCCGCTAATAATGTCCGTTTGTTCTCTCATAATTTTCAGGTAGGAATGGTTCCCGGCGATAAAAAGGGTATCTTTCTGCCGGATATGAAACGTGTTCAGGGATTGTGGCAGTCTCATGGTACTGCTATGGAGGGAGCCGGCTGGCGTGCCGCATGGTACGGCAAAAAGAAAACAGGTATCGGAATTGCCGTTCCGGAACACAAAGACCTCCGCGGTATTGAATACTCAATGCAGGGTGGTATCAAGGATGGCTGGGGAACGTCACGTGCCAAATTGACTGCCGTCTACGGCTCTCTGCAAAAATATGGCAAAACAGGCGAACACTCATTCAATTATACTCTCCTTATCGGCAACAATGCAAAAAAAATACAGGAAACTGCCGAAAAAATCGTTGGCAAAGCTCCTGAAAATGAGATTTTTTCATATACTCTTAAAAAACTTGCCGTCCGTCCCGGTGAAGGCAATTTTATCGTAACAGAAATCCGCAACAACTCAAATACAAAAGCTGATCTGACTCTGAAAAGTACTGTTTCATACGGTCTGGATTCAGAAAAATCTCTCGGAGACTTTAAAATTTCTCTTGCGCCCAATGCGTTTAAGACTTTTGAAATTCCGGTAAAATTTCCTGCCGATTTGAAAAAAGGCGCAGCCGTCCGCTCCAATCTTGTTGATTCTGACGGTAAAATCATTGCTTCTGCTGTTGATTTCTGTACCGTTACCGACCGCACCATACGGGATACCGGTTTTGGTATCGTCAATGCTGCACAGGCTTATCAGGAGGGTTCTGAATTTGCATGGAGCAGAAATTTCAAATCCAAATATGTCGGCAATTTTGAATATTACTGCTGGATGCCGTCAACAATTTTCGGTCTCGCTCCCGAAGAAGATTCATGGCTGCCGCATACCGAAGCACATTATAACACCCCCATAACAAAAAAATTCGTCAAAGCTCTCAACAAAGAGGCAAAGGCGCAGGGCGTCGGTGTCTATTCCATGGTCACAGGCCTCTGGAATTATCAGAAAGGTATTCAGCACCCCGCATGGCTGCAATATGCCAAAAGCGGTCAGCCGTTGGTCTACAACGGCAGAATGCGTCCCAACGGCGCACGCCGCGCCACTCTAAAAGCCAATATGTTCTATCCCGACCGTGCCGCTCAATGGGGTAATGAAATGGCGGATTCCATTGATATGTTCGGTTGGGCAGGCTGCCGCTGGGACTGGAACTTCCTGCCCAATGTCATGTCCGATCCTTTGTATATGGGTGAATTTGTAGACGACTGGTACGATCACAAAGGTATTCCGCAGTCAAAACTTTTCCCTGATCCGGATAAAACCGGTGTTGAATGTTTGCAGGCATGGCGTGCTGCTGTTGCTAAACGCCATCCCGATTTCGTTTACGGAACAAACTACGGCTCTGCTGAAGAAGAGTGGAAAAAGACTCCAGGTTATCATAAAGAATCTGCGACCAATTCCATGGTGCTTTTTGAAGATATGCTCGGTTATTCTGCCAAAAAATTCAGCACTTTTGAAAAATGGGGCTCTGAATTGCGTAAACGCTGTGATCTCGTCCGCCGCTACGGTGCATCTCCGGTTGTCGGTGCAATGCGCGGTCTCAATCCCGGCAGTATTTCATACGATCTTGCCCAGTACACCAGTGCATCTGCCGGTGTCAAATGGATGATTTATTATACTGTTGATCTGCTTGATGGCGAAGCAGAACGCAACCGTTTCTTCCTGCGCTTTGCAGAATATTATTACAACCCTGAATTTTTGCAGGGCAAAGCAGACAATATAAAACTTGAAAATCCCGCAAAAGTACTCTGGAAAACTTTCATCCGTGAACGCAAAACTGCAAACGGCCGTGAAATCATTATGCCGCTTGTCAATCAGCCTGACAAAGATGATTTTATCTGTCAGCATCATCCGCAAATGTCCTCCAGAAAAAATTTGACCTTCTCCGTCAAACCCCGCAAAGGTGAAAAAATTGATTCCGTCTGGCTGATGACTCCGCAGAGCCCGGAAAAAGCAGTTAAACTTCATGTCAAAAATGGTAATTTCATTGTCCCTGAACTCAAAAATGCGGCAATGATTCTCGTCCGTTTGAAAGGAAATTGATATGAAATTTATATTCTTGCTGTTATTGACTGCATTATCTGTTTTCGGTGCGGAGAAGGTTATTTTTTCAGAAACTTTTACCAAACCTGATGCGCTTAAAGCATGGCGTCAGATATTGAAAAAAGACGGGGCAGTTTTCACTGTCGCTCCTGATGGTCTGCATGTCAATCATAAACATTTGAAAAATGGCGGCGGTTTTATTGAAATTCCTGTTCCGCTTATCAAAAAAGGCAGGCTTGATTTTGATGTTGAAGTCGTTCTGAAACAGGGGCAAAGGCCCGGTATCGGACTGATGGTGGAACTTTATAATATTTCAACATTTTTTCATGACGGATGCCGCGACTGGAGAATGTATTTCCCCGAAGCAAATGTCAAAAGACTGCCTTATTTCAATATCGAACCCGTAGGTCATCATAAAATCTCCTCCGTTGCACGCAATAAAAAAATTCATTACCGTATCCGTTTCGATGAAGAGTCCGATCTGGTGGAATTTTATGCAGGCGATATGAAAGATCCTGCAACTGCACGATATGATGTTTCTGTTTTCGGACATGCTTTTTACCGTGGCGGTTATCTGCGGATCGGTTCATTCGGCTATGCTCCGTCAGATTATTACAGTCGCATAACCAATCTGACTTTGACAGAAGAGGATAATACTGTAAATCATACTGCCGTCCGTGATCAGATACTTGTTTTTGAGGGTATGGGATCGGATCATTATGTTATGAAAAAACTTTTCAGCCGGGAAACAAAAAATATCCGTTCCTACCGCTGGGAATCTTCAGGAGCATGTCCCGGCAATTTCAATAACTGTCAATATTTCAAAATGCCGGGCTTTGCAACTCTTGACAATGCCAAATACATTATTTTCAATGATGCGCCCAACGTGCAGAAAACTTTGCAGAAAAAAATGCTTGAAGCTGTCAGCAATGGCGCTCATCTGATTATTATGGGCGGTCTTTTCACCCTCGGCAACGGCGATTTTGTCAATACTCCCATCGGTGATGCTCTGCCGGTCAAGGTTGATAAAAAATGGAATCTTGCAGGCGATTCAAAAACACCTCTGGCAATCAGCGGAACAAAAAATAAAGGCATTCTTTATTATTACTTTCCGGCAGAACTTACCCCCGGTGCTGAAGTCATTTTCAAAGCCGGAAATGTTCCTGTCATGGTCAGTAAAAAATACGGCAAAGGCAGAATTTCAGTTTTTTGCGGCACTCCTGCCGGCCCTGATGTTAAAAATGCTTTCTGGCGTACCGGATGCTTGCAGGAAATGCTGGATAAAATAATATTGTAAATTCAACTCAAAAAACAAGACACATTCATAAAATAAATGGACAAAACGAACATTCCGCCGAAAAACAGCTTGACACCATCCAGCCGCTGACACTCACGCGCCAGCAGAACAAAACGGGGATGGGGCGTTCCACCCGCCCTTTTATTACGCTGACGCATTATGCCGATTGCCTTGTCACGGCGTAGCGTAGCGAAGACGGAAGGCGCAATTAGCCCCCTTGCAATAAAAATCAGTCTATGTTTAATACACAGCCTTATTTGTTAAGTTTTCAACGGGGCAAGCAAATGCGCCAGCAGAACAAAACGGGGATGGACATCCCCCTTCATAAAGGTTTTTTCCCGCAAAACAGTTTTGTAACTGCCTCTTTTTGTTTAAATTTCCGACTTTTAGAGATTATGCTCTTGATATTTTTCAAAAAAATGTTACATTACTGTATGTATAATTGTATTTAAAAGAGGAAAAAAATGGATTTTCAACATATAAGAAATTTTTGTATCATTGCCCATATCGACCACGGCAAATCAACTCTTGCCGACCGTTTGCTTGAATTCACTGAAACTGTCGCCAAACGTGATTTGCAAGAACAGCTCCTTGACGGTATGGATCTGGAACGTGAACGCGGCATCACTATCAAATCTCACCCCGTCCGTATGAGTTACAAGGCCAATAATGGTGAAATTTATGAGCTTAACCTTATTGATACTCCCGGACATGTTGACTTCACTTATGAAGTCAGCCGCTCTCTCGGTGCATGTGAAGGCGCATTGCTCCTGATTGATGCAACGCAGGGTGTACAGGCTCAGACTGTCGCAAATGTCACACTTGCTTTCAAACACAATCTGAAAGTTATCCCGCTTATTAATAAAATCGACCTTCCAGCCGCCAATCTGCCGCTTTGTTATGAACAGATGGAAGAAATTCTCGCTATTCCGCGCGAAGAAGCATTGCTCGTTTCCGGCAAAACAGGTGAGGGTGTTCCCGCTCTGCTTGAAGCCATTGTAGAACGTGTTCCCGCACCCGAAAAAATGAATTATGAGGGTACAAGTGCGCTGATTTTTGACTCAACTTATGATGCTTACCGCGGAGTAGTCACATACGTCCGCATGTTCAGCGGTGAATTCAAAAGAGGTGACAAACTGCGCCTTTTCAACAACAATCTTGAAAGCGAAATCAAAGAAGTCGGCTTTTTCGGCCCCGAAATGCAATCATCTCCCAATTTGAGCGCAGGTTCTGTCGGTTATATCATTCCGAATATCAAAAGTCCGTCAGATACAAAAATCGGCGATACCATAACCGATGTCAAAAATCCATGTGCTGAACCGCTGCCGGGTTTTCAGGATATTCGCCCCATGGTCTTCAGCGGTATTTATCCCATTGACACAGCAGATTATGAGCAGTTGAAATTCAGTATGGCGAAACTTCAGCTCAATGATGCAGCATTTTTCTATCAGCCTGAAACTTCAGCGGCATTGGGGTTTGGTTTCCGCTGCGGTTTTCTGGGACTGCTGCACATGGAAATCATTCAGGAACGTCTGCGCCGTGAATACAATATGGACATTATCGCAACTTATCCGAGCGTTATCTATCATGTATTTATGAAAAGCGGCGAAGTCCTCGATATTGACAATCCCGTACATTTGCCCGATCTTGCCGATGTCGAACATATTGAAGAACCGATCATTCAGGCAAAAATCATGATCCCGACAGAATATATCGGTGACATTATGAACCTCGTCATGTCAAAACGGGGATTCTGTACGCAAACCACTTCCGTTGATGCTGACCATGTGATCATTACCGCTGAAATCCCCATGCACGAAATTCTGATCGACTTCCATGACAAACTCAAATCCATCACCCGCGGTTACGGCAGTATGGATTATGAACCCTGCGGATACCGGGCAGATAAACTTCTGAAACTTGACATCATGGTAAATGGTGAGATCGTCGATGCATTCAGCTCCATCGTTCAGGTCGATATGGCATATTCCAGAGGCCGTATTCTCTGCGAAAAACTCAAAGATGTCATTCCCCAGCAGATGTTCCAGATCGCCATTCAGGCAGCCATCGGCGGCAAAGTCATTGCCCGTGAAACCGTTAAAGCCCTGCGCAAAAACGTTCTTGCCAAATGTTACGGCGGCGACATCACCCGTAAACGTAAACTGCTCGAAAAACAGAAAGAGGGCAAAAAGCGCATGAAACTTATCGGCAAGGTCAATATCCCGCAGGAAGCCTTTGTCGCCGTTCTCAAATCATCCGGAGATTCAAACTGATGAAAAAACTGTTTCAGAAAATCAGATTGCACCATATTGCCAAAAAATGCAGAAAAACAATCGGGCGTTTCATGCATCTGCTTGACTATGATGATGATATTCTCGCTGAAACACAGAAAAAAGAATTGCAGAAACACATTGCTGACGGCAATATGCTCCTGGCGGAAAAAAATATTGACGGTATGAAAAAATATATCGCTGATGCCGATGCCAAAATCGCTTTTACCCTGAAACGCAATCAGATGTGGCTGCGGGAAACGCTGGATATTCTGGCAGTGGCTTTGGCAGTGGCTTTCGGTATCAGAGCATTATTTTTCCAACCTTTCAAAATTCCTACCGGCAGTATGCAGCCGACTCTTTTCGGCATTCATTTTGTGGAAAAAGAACCGCTGGGCAACAGATTTCTCGGCAAATTCGGCTCTCTTGCAGACAATCTGCTCTTTTCATGTGAACGTTCAAAACTTGAAATCAAAAATGAAGGCATTGTGGAAAGCTACAAGCCTGTCAAATCTCTTTTAAGTACAAAAACCTGTGTCACAATAGGCGGAGTTGATTATATCCTGCCCGGAAATATCCAGAAAATTGCTGAATATGCAAAACTCGAACCGCAGAAAGTTTACAAAAAAGGTGAAATCCTCTGTGACGGTTATCTTTCAAGCGGCGATCATCTTTTCGTTGACCGTATCAGTCACTATCTCTGCGGTTTGAAACGTGGAGATATTGTAGTTTTTACCACAGAAAATCTTTTTATGAACGGTGAACCGCTGGCACAGTCATCAGGCTTTTATTATGTCAAACGTCTGGTCGGCATGCCGGGAGATACGCTCAAAATAAAAGATGACACTTTGTTTGTAAAAGAAAAAAATTCTGATAAATTCCGCCCCGTAACTGAATTGTCCGGCAAATTCAAAAATATTTACACACGCTGCGGCGGCTATCAGGGACATTCAAATATTGTCGGTTATGCTCCCGGTGAATATTTAAGTTCGCCGTTTATAGAATTTACTGTTCCTGAAAATTCATATTTCATGCTCGGTGATAATACAAAATTCAGTGCCGACAGCCGCATGTGGGGTGTAGTTCCCCGCCGTAATATAGTCGGCAGACCGATAATAATTTTCTGGCCGTTCAGCCGCCGCTGGGGTTTGCCCGACCGTGCTGAACCGCTTCCGGTAAAAACAACTCCTGCAGAATTCAACACTTTCAAAGAAATGTATCAACAATGAAAAAATGTACAAGAAATGAAGCGATTTTTCTGATCGCCACAGAGGACAGAAAAGGGTTGCTGTCAATTATAAGCTCCTTTTTTTACGAACACAATTTTAATATCATCAAATGTCAACAGTATTCAGATCTCGTTGAGAATAAATATTTTATGAGAATACGCATTGACCTTGCAGATATGACTATCACCCGCCAGCATCTGGAGGAATCTTTTGACGGACTGGCAAAAAAGCTGCAACTGGACTATACTATCAATTATACCGCTGATGTCAAAAAAGTCGCCGTTATGGTATCAAAAACTTCACACTGTCTGTATGATTTGCTCATGCATTACAGCGAAGGTGAACTTGATTGTGAAATTCCTCTCATTATCAGTAATCATCCCGATTTGGAGCTGGTTGCCGACCGTTTCCAGATTCCCTATTACTGTTTCCCTATGCTTCCCGGCAAAAAAGCTGAACAGGAAGCTCAAGTCACAAATCTTCTGAAAAAACACCATATCGATCTTGTCGTCATGGCTCGTTATATGCAGGTTCTGAGTGATGATTTCATAAGTTTGTATCCCAACCGCATCATAAATATCCATCATGCATTTCTGCCGGCATTTCAAGGCGGCAATCCCTATCAGCGTGCATGGGAGCGCGGTGTAAAAATGATCGGCGCAACTGCACATTATGCAACTGCCGATCTGGATGAAGGTCCGATCATTGAACAGGACGTTGAACGTATCAATCACGAAAATACACCGGATGAACTTAAAAATATCGGCAAAGATATTGAACGCCGCGTCCTGACAAGGGCAGTCACCGCCCACCTCGAACACCGTATTATAACTGCAGGACGGCGCACTATTGTTTTTCCGCGCTGAGAGAATAAAATATGTATATTTTCAAAAAAATCACTGTTTTTTATCTCGGATTTCTGAGTATTATCCTGCCGCTTAAATTTGCCTCGCTGACGATGATGCCGGAGGCAACGGGATACTTTCCGGGAGCATTGTGGGAGTATCTTATCGTAAATCTGCCGGCGGCAAGTACAGGAATGGCGACAGGAATCGGGCTGTTATTAAGCATGATTGCTTTCGGCAGAGATTTTTTTCAAAAGAAGATATGTTTTAATTGGACGATTGCGGCGTGGATAGCGGCGGCAATTTGGAGTTTGAACGGTTTTCTGAATGCGTCAACGGTGGATTATCCTGTAATGGCGACAGGTCATATTGCAGGTTTTCTGGCATACGCGTTAAGCATATATATCTACTGGCAGACAAATGAAAACAGTTTGGAAAAGATTTTCGTCTGGTGGACGGTCGGACTGTTGCTGGTATTGGCAAACGGACTGTATCAATACTTCTGGGGCTTTGACGAGCAGCTGGCTTTTTATTATTCAGAAAACGGACAGGCGGCGAATATTGAAAACCTTGATTTAAGCAGCAAGATGACAGAAAGACGTATTTTTGCCACATTCGGCGGCAGTAATGTACTGGCTGGCTTTCTTATGCTTACAGGTGCAATCGGTTTTTATATTATGTACCGCTGGGCAGGCAATTTTGCACCGCCGCAACAGAGCCGTATACTTTTGTGCGGAATTTTCATGGCGGCGGCAATCTGGGTTCTGATCAATACGGGCAGCCGTGGAGCGATAGCGGCAGTCGGCGGAACATTGATTTATACGCTGTTCTGGCTTGACATTAAAAAGAGATATAAAATTGCAGGCGCAGTTCTTGTGCTTGCAGCCATTTGCGGACTTATATTTTCAAGTGTATATTTCGGACGCACATTCGGTTCATTTACCGAACGTATCGGCTATTGGCGCACCGCATTTCTGATGATGCATGAGAATTGGTATTTCGGCAGCGGCTGGGGAGATTTTTTTGTTGATAACATGCGATTCAGGGTGATAGAACTTGATGAAACGGCGAGGGGGCCGCATAATCTTTTCCTGATATTCGGATGTTCATGCGGAGTTTTTGCGATGCTTGCAGTGATGTCTGCAAGTTTGTGGGCATTGTACAAGGCGAGTATGAAGTTTTACCGTGAAAAAACTATGCAGAATTGTGCAGTAATGGTTTCTCTTGCCGGATTTTTGATACATGCAATGCTTGATGTCAATTTTCAGATTCCTGCCTCAATGGCGTTTTTCTGTACGTTGACAATGATTGCTGCGGATGAGGGGAAAGAGGATGACCGAAGAAGTGTTAAGGTTGCCTTTTATGTTTCATGTGCTTTAATACTGCTTGCGGCAGTTACGTATTCATACCGGCTGACTGCGGGAGAGAAAGCCTTCGATGACTTCAAGACCATGATACACCAGGCATTGAGGGAAAATAAATTTACGACGGCGCAAATCGTACAGGGGTATAATGAAGTAGAGAAATATCGCCCGTATTCATCATTTCATGTAATGGATTTGTATCATTACTATTATGCAAAACGCATGTACCGTGAAGCGCTGTATTATCTCGATCTTGGTATTCAGCGTGCGCCGGAGCGTGCAGGCAATTATTACACCCAAGCGGTTTACATGCTGACTGTCGGGAAAACGGATAAAGCTGAAGAAAGTATAAATGAGGCATTGAAACTTTATCCACGCAGTATAAAATATCGTCAATTCAAAGAATTTTTGAAAAAAAATGCAAAAAATCAATAAACCTCTCTTGACATTTTTGTTTTTTGCTGTATATTAAATGATATATTCAAGTTAAACTTGTTTTAACTGCGTCCCTATCGTCTAGAGGCCTAGGACACCGGGTTTTCATCCCGGCAACCGGGGTTCGAATCCCCGTGGGGATGCCATATTTTTTTTAAATCCTAATCCCGATATTGTAAATCTTACGCAAGATGCATATTTTGCATTTCTGTCATTTCACAGCAGAAATATCCTGAGAATGATAATTGAAAGTACAGTAATTGTATCCGATTGACATATCCGGCAATGCAGAAAATATAAGAAATCATTAATCAAACGACTGATAATGTCATCTTACAGCTTTAGAAATCATAAATTCATCAAATTGAAAATCTGTCAATCACCGGAAATTTCAAGCTCAAAGGAAATATGAATTTATGTCACAAGCCGTCGAAGAACTTTTTTTGTGTTTAGAAAAATCAGTGTTTGCGGCGCAGATTGGTCGGAAGAATATTCATCTGTTCCCGGTATTTGGCGACGGTACGGCGTGCAACTTTCAAACCGGATTCTGCCAGAAGTTGTGATATTTTTTCATCAGACAGCGGTTTTGCGGGATTTTCATCTTCGATATATTCTCTGATTTTTTTCTGAATTGCATGTACGGAGATGTCTTCTCCGTCCTGACTTGTAAAGCCGCCTGCGAAGAAGAATTTGAATTCAAAAAGTCCCTGTGGTGTTGCCAGATATTTATTGGCACAGCCACGGCTGATGGTTGTTTCATGCAGATTCAATGCTTCTGCCGCCTGAGCCATGGTCATAGGTTTCAGAAATTCAATTCCTTTGTCAAGGAAATCATATTGTTTTTCCATGATGAAATTGCCGATACGGACGATGGTTTTTTCCCGCATGAGGAGTGAATTGACGAAATTTTCCGCTTCATCAATTTTTTGTTTCAGATAGTTACGGTCTTCTGCAGAAATATCAGGATTTGCCGCCATTGCGGTATATTCATCGGAAATTTTGACACGCGGAAGAAGTTCGTCATGATTTTTCAGCACAAATCCGCCGTCTTTATCGCGCAGTATTTCCAGTTCCGGCACGATAAATTCTGTTTTACTTGAATTGAGCAGCCGTCCGGGATACGGATTGAGTTTGCGGATTTTATCACCGAGTATGTTCAGTTCAGAAATGGAAATATTCATTTTGTCAGCCAGTAGTTCCATGCGGTTGCTGCCGAAATCATCCAGATTCTCAAGCAGTTCAAAAAGTTTTGGGTCATTTTCGCCCTGTGCTTCCAGTTGAAGACGCAGACACTCCTGTAAATCTCTGCTGCCAATTCCGGGCGGAAAGATTTTTTGTAATTTTTCAAGCATATTTTCCGCTTCAAAAATATCGGCATTGGTACACATGGCAATATCTGCAAGCGGAGTTGTCAGCATGCCGCGTTCGTCGATAGCTCCGACGATGGCTTCGGCAAGGTCAAACTGCTCCGGCGGAAGATTCAGAAAATTCACTTCACGCATAAGCTGCTGCTGCATTGATTCATTTTCAGTGATATTTGAAAAGAAAAAGTCACGTTTCTCAAGATTTGCCGCAGAATAGTTTTCCATCATTTCCGGGATCGGTAAATCATCGTGCCATGATTCTGTATCATTGTAAAAATCATCGTCATCTTCAGCAGTTTGTCTGCGGTCATCTTCTATGGAAGAATCAGGCAGTTCACGCAAAAGCGAACTTCCAGGCATAATCTCGTATTCCAGAACGGGATTGGAATTTATGATTTCTTCAGTTTTGCTCTGCAATTCCTGTACAGGCACACTCAACAGCGACAGTGATTGAAGCTGGCGTGACGATAATTGCTGTTGTTGAGAGATTTTCTGTTGTTGTTTTATATCTATCATAATTTTCCTAAAAAAAATTGATATTCCCGTTCTTGAGAGTTGATTTTATCTGAAATACTGTTATTTTATAATAGAAGCCTTTTTTCTTTTTTTTCCAGTACGGAATTTATAAAAATTCAAAAAAAACGGGATTTTATTGATATATGTGTTGTGAATGTCCGAAAAATCTTAAATTCTGCACTCTCGGCAGCGGCAGCAAAGGAAATGCTTTTGCCATATCCTCTGATGAATATGGTACGATTATTGTTGATGCCGGATTCTCTGCCAAACAGATGGAATTGAAACTCCATGATGCAGCCATAGATATTGATTCGATAAATGCAGTTCTGCTGACTCATGATCATGATGATCATTCGCATGGCTGCCGGGTTTTCTGTGATAAACACGATATTCCTCTGTATTGTTCGTATCAGACAGCACATTATTTGAATGGGAAAAATAAATTGCCCTCCAGAGTGGTTCAGTTTGAGGCGGGGGACCGTTTTGAAATAAAAGGTTTTCAGATTGCGGCTTTTGCGGTGCAGCATGATGCCATAGATCCGGTTGGTTTCCGTATCAAGTGTCATGAGCGTGAAATAGGAATTGCTACCGATCTCGGAGAACTTAATGCGCTTTGCAAACAGCGTTTGAGATGCTGTCACGGTCTTGTGCTTGAGAGCAATTATGATCGGGAAATGCTTTATGCCTCCGACCGTACGCTTCATTTGAAGCGGCGCATTTCAAGTCACATGGGACATCTGGATAATAATGATGCACTTAATGCCCTTGCGGAACTGCTTGATGATAACAGTTCATTTCTCATGTTTGTTCATGTCAGTAATGACTGCAACTGTTACGATATGCTTGAAAAAAATCTTTCCTCGTGCTTGAAACGGCTCAACCGTGAAGCCGTTGATATGTATGTCGCACAACAAAACGAAATAAGTCCGTGGTTCACAATATGAATGGCGCTCCTGATACAATTATATGCAGAAAATGTAATCACCAACTGGATATAAGTGAACTTAATCCATTCGATGAATTTCTCTGTCCGTACTGCAAAACAAAAATTAAATGTCCTTTCATTTTTGAACGTTATTTTCTGCTTGATATATGCGGTATCGGCGGCATGTCCAGAGTTTACCGGGCTTTTGATCCCGTTCTCAACAGAAATGTTGCCATAAAGATTACAGATGCAAATTGTTTTGATGCATCTGTTGCCGGAGAAAGATATATCCGTGAAGCTGAACTTGTTGCAAAAATCAACAGTCCGGGTATTGTAAAAGTTTTTCGCGGCGGCGTGCATGGAGGACAACCGTTTCTGGTCATGGAATTTATGAAAAAAGGTACGCTTGAAGATTTGCAGAAAAGTTTTATGCTGCCGCCTGCGGATAAAATATTGCAATGGCTCTCTGTTATTGCTGACGGCTTGTATGCGGCCAGTCAGCTCGGCATTGTTCATCATGACATCAAGCCTGCCAATATAATGCTGTCCGAAGACGGAGAAGTTAAGATCGGAGACTTTGACCTTGCAGAAATCAATACAGATAATGCTTCTGCAGACAGTTCTGACTGGGCAAGTATTGCGTATGTAAGTCCTGAAAGATTGTATGACGGGACAGAGGATTACAGAGGGGATATTTTCAGTTTGGGAGCGACTGCGTATGAACTGTTGACAAATGAATATCCTTTCGGCAATTCAGGTGAAGTTGCTGAACTTATTGAACGCCGTAAACATCCTGCGTTTGAACCGGTCAATCACTTGAATTCGACTGTTTCTGCAAGTATTTCAGATTTTATTTCCCGCATGATGGCTTTCGTTCCGGAAGAGCGTCCGTCATATCCTGAAATAATCAATGTTTTCAAAAACGGCAAAAACGTGAATGACAGGAAAAAAAGTGGTAATACGATTTTTTCATTTTTCAAAAATAATTCTCAGTAAGGAGTTATGATTTATGCTTAAAACCAAAAGAAATTGTACTTTTGCAATATGCATTGCATTGTTGACTTTTATACTTTTTACTTCTCTTATTACTTTTTATATATTCATTCCGGCATTCAGGAATGTCGGTTCACTGAATGATCTTTATATCATTCCCGACCAGTGGCCATATTTGCCGAAATGGGCTGTAATTGTTATTGGTATTCTGCCGGTAACGGCTTCGCTGTGGATGCTTTCGGTTCTTATCAAAATACGGACTCATATTGTTTCTCCTTTTGTCAAATGTGATATTTTTCTTGAGGAACTTGCCAACAGCAATATTCCGCCGCCGCTGGAATTGAAGGAAAAATACGGACCTCAATCAAATCGTACAATAGCCAATTTGAACCTCATCCGGGATCATATTATAAATAACAACCGTCGCAAAAATGCTGCTGATGAGCGGGCGACGGAAGCCAGAATAAAACTTGATTTTGCCAATGAATTGAAGTCTCTGCTCATCAGCCGTTTGACTCCGGATATTCGTCTGCCGCTTAACTCCATTGAGGGATATGCTGAAATTCTTAAAGCGAAAACTGCCGATACTGATATTTTCAAACCTGAACTTGATGCCATTGCAAGGAATGTTGTCGGAATTTCTAAAATTGTTTCACGCATGATCTCTTTCAGTAAGCTCGGACATCAGCAGATGGAGATAACACCATCGCATTTCCGTACTTCTGATTTGATAAACAATATTTTGCAGAGTAATGATGATTTGCAGTTGGAACGGGAAGTTGAAATCGTTAATATTTTTGACAGTTCCATGCCGCCTCTTCTTTATACGGATCATGAACTTTTGAGTCAGACATTGCTGATCATCATACGTTCCGTTTTCAGAGCATCTGATCATGGGGAATCCATCAGTATATGCTGTTCTTCGGATAATGAAAAAGTTTACTTCACTATCAAAGATTCTGCCTGTAAACCGTGCCGGGAAAAACTTGCTGAACTTTACAATTATCATGAATCTGAGTGTGGTGCTGAGTTTCTGGATGATGCAAGTTCAACTCTGCTCGGAGTATTTTTTGCCGCCAATCTTGTTGAATATATCGGAGGGGAACTTACTGCTGACAGTGATGAAAAATCGAATAACAAATTTATTGTCTGTTTCAATAAATTTGATATTCTCTCTGCTGCAAATGAGGAGGAATTGCGCAATAAAGGTATCCACGGAAATTTGACTCCGGCAAGTTCCAGCAATTTGCTGGTCGGCAGAAATTATCTTTCCAATACTCTGGCGCTGCCGGCAGCTGTATCGGATGCTCCGGTGAGAAAAATATTGCTCGGCGAAGATAATGCAGATAATGCAAATGCTCTGATTGAATATTTGAATCTTTTCAATTTTCAGGTTATTTGCTGTGACAATGCGCCTCAGTTGTTGAAAAAGGCGCAGGAAGGTTCTTTTGATGCAATAATCCTTTCAAATTCATTGCGGCACAGACATCTTGTGGAACTTATCAAGAATCTGCGCGCTCAATTCAATGCTGTACGTATGCCGATCATTGTGCTTGTGTCAAAACTCAATTCACGTAAAGAGGCTGAATTGCAGGAACTCAAAATTTCTTCCATTCTGCTCAAGCCTCTGCAATATTCAACTCTTGTCAACCGTTTGAATCAGTTGTGTTCATACAATACTGAGTCATGAAACGTATAAATATACTTGTTGCATTTTTCATCTGCTGGGGAATTCTGATAATTGCCTCAAGTATGTTGTTGGCAGTGAAAAATCGTAAAGAGCTGCTTGATTTTTCACGTAAAATAGCAGAACGTAAAGTTACAATATATCCTGTCTGCGCTCCGATCGTAGATTGTTACGGAACAAAAATAGCCTGGACGGAATGGCAGTTTTATCTGCAATGTTCTGTGCGTCGTAAAAAAGATATGGAAAAATTTTTTAAGGAACTTGGTATTGTTTTTGAGCCGGTTCACATTGTTGAAAAAAAATGTATGATACAGAATATTCCTGCGGCAAAAGCTGCCAATGCTGTAAAACTTGCCCGTAAATATCGTTTCCGGTTGAGAAAAAAAACTGTCCGCTGTCTTCAGAAACTTCCTTTGACGGCACAGAATTTTATCGGCAGTACATTTTTGTATTACGGAATAAACGGACTTGAAGCTCAATACAATGACCGTATGCAGGGAATTCCCGGAATTTATCAGATAATGCGCGGACCGTCAGGCAGAATCGAAAAAAACAGTTTCAAAATTATGCTGCCGATGCGATCCGGCAGAGAGTTGCGGTTGCAAGCATCACTGCTTGAATTGCAATGCGGATTGTTTCCGATGGAGGTGATTAAATGAAAAAAACGTTATTTTTATTTAATGCATGGGTTCATGCAATTTTGTTTATTATAAGTTTTTCCGGAATCATGTTGATTTACAGCAGCCGTTATGACAGACACCTTGATTTGGGGAGTACTGATTTTGCTTTGAAGCAATTCTTTTTTCTTATTATCGGATTTTTGTGTATGGAATATCTCAGGAAGGTTGATTTTCACAAACTGCTCTGTCATTCAAAAGTTCTCTTTTTTGCGGCATTGGTTATTTTGTATGGTGTTTTGCTTTTCGGAGTGAAAATAAATGGAATGCGGGGGTGGTTTTATATCGGTAAATTTTCGTTGCAGCCGTCAGAACTTTTCAAATGTATTTACGTTCTTTATATATCCGCTGTTTATATGAAAGCGGAAAATAAAGAAAGGGCATTTCTGCAAAACGGTTTGTTGAGTATCGTATGGATAGGAGCAATATTATTGGAACCGGATTACGGAACGGCAGTGATATACGGAATCATTTTTGCAATAACAAGTTTTCTTGCCGGAGTTAAATTATCAATGCTTGCATTACTGCCGTTATGTGCAGTAACAAGTCTTTTTGTTTTTATTGGACGCAAGGCATACGGCTTCAACCGTATATACGAATTTTTCTCCGGTAATGCTGACATATCCGGGACTGCATGGCATTGGAAACAGTTTCAGCTTGCTATTGCCAGAGGCGGTTGGTTCGGGAATAAACTTGACGGTACTTTCTGGAGTAATAATTACCTGCCGTTTGCTTATAATGATTCAGCTTATGCAGCTATGCATGAAGCAACAGGAATAGTCGGAGCTGCAATTATATTGATATTGTTTTTTGTACTTTTTATATTATTTTACCGGGAAAGCTGCTGTTGCAAAGATAATCAGCTTGTGATAATTTCTGTGATTTCAGCAATTCTGATGCAGGTTTTGATGCACTGCAGCATAAATTGTGTAATAATTCCGACGACAGGATTGACTATGCCGCTGATAAGTTACGGCGGAAGTTCGCTGGTCGGTACATTTCTGCTGTTGGGGCTGGCATTGTCATTCTGCAAGCAAATGGACAGCACAGGGGAATGATAGCTTTTACTGTTAATAGTATTTAATAGATATTTCCTTTGAATTATCTGCGGGATGTAATATTTTATCCATAGAAAACCGGAATGGTTCCGGCACCCTGAACTAAAAAAGGAGGTTTCTATGGGTACAACATCGTTAATTATCGGTTTAATTGTTCTGGCAGTGGCACTCTTTCCGAATCTGGGGTATTTTATCCTGATACCGGCGCTTGCGGGTTTGATTATCGGAATATGCAAAATCATCCGTGACGGCTATTGTCCGTGGGGAGTAAGCGGCGTAATTCTTAACGCATTTGCGATATTGCTCGCACTTTTCTGGACGGCACTTATTTCAATGAGTACGACAGAGATGATGGAGGAGGCGGTGCGTGAAATTCAGGAACGCCCGGAAGTGCTTCAAGTCTTTTATCCCGTTGTACCGCCTCAGCATTCAGCCAAAAAAGTTATAAAGGAACAGTCGGCTGAAACTGCAAAAGGTAATGCTCCGGCAGCAAAAGAGACTGCCAAATAAACAGAAAAGAAAATATTTTTACCGGTCATAAAAAAGGGAAGCTGCAAATTTCTTGCAGCCTCCCTTTTTTTGTATGTATGAATTTTTAATATTTCGGTATTCAATTCAGATATTCCAGAAGAGTATCAAAAATTGTATGAGTTATTTGTACAGCATGAGTTGGAGTTTGGCGGCGCATATATTCTGCCAGATAAATTTTTTTGAGACGCAGAAGCTCATTTTTGACCTGTATTTTGTCTATTGTATGAGGTTTTCCGAGAAATTCTGACGCAGCAAGGATTCCAAAATCTGCACGATTTAATAATGCTTCGGCAGCAAGAACATAAAGTTCAAAAAGTTTTTCCCCGTAACGTATTTCTTTTCGCAAATCATGCAGTTTTTTTACTGCAACAGCAAAATCATTACGGTATTGAACAGTTTTACTTAATTCATTTTCCAGGATTCCGTTATCATAAAATTCAGATAAACGGGTGCGGATTATGCCTGGAGCCGCTTTTTTTATTGCTTTGCCGCAACCGGTACTCTCTGCTCCTGAAAAAAGAACTCTCGGAGAAAGTAAATCCAATGCAGTAAAAAAATCTTTCCCTTCAATGCCGAAATATTTCATAGTATATTCGTTCATCAACTGTTCCGGTTTGACATTATGATTTACCATTTCAATTGCCGGCTGCAATTCATAGAAAAATAAATGTACAGTCCATGAAGTATGCAGATAACCGAGATTTTCCATACCTTTATCCATCATGGTACAGCTGTTGTAAATATGATTTGAAGCATTTCCCAGCAGGAAATTATCGGGAAAACAACTTGATGCTCCGGCACAAATAACCTTAAATCCGTGATCTTTCAAAAAATCGGCAGTGTAATGGATATTTAATTTGCCGTCCTGATACAGATATTTACCGAAAAAATTATGCATGTTTTCAGAAATTCCGGCTTCATCAATAAGATAACCGCCTTTTTCGTCCCATAACCATAATTTTTTATAATCATTTCTTAATTCATAACGCCAATCTGTCATAACAATGTCTTTGGCGAGCATATCTGCCATTTCCGGATAAATAAAAAGCATATCAGCCCAAATAACCGGGATTTTTCGTAAACTTCTGACAATATCAGCCAGAAAATTGATATGTTCCGCCATCAAAGCAGCTTTGCCATCAGCAATAATACGCTTTTTGCATTCAGGACAGACTGCTCCAAGATGCCAGACTTCATCACACCCAAGATGAAAAAAACGGCTTTTGGCGAATATATCTGAATATTCTTTTATCCAGTTACTGAGAAAAACTTTTGTTTTTTCATTTGACGGACAATAAGGTCCCCATTTTTCCGGTGTATCAGCCATTGTATTGTAGCGGGAACATTTCAAAACATATTCACAATGTCCGAGACATTGGAGCAGAGGAATATTTTCAAAGCCG
The DNA here is from genome assembly GCA_017505415.1 of Lentisphaeria bacterium. GTDB lineage: Bacteria > Verrucomicrobiota > Lentisphaeria > Victivallales > Victivallaceae > RGIG5270. The sequence continues at coordinate 21,840 of JAFVPG010000032.1, forward strand.
AGATTTTCAGCAAAAGACAGTAAATCCTGCAACTCTGTTTTGCTTATTGAATCGCTTTGGGCAATATCGGGAACACTGTCCCAAATTACAAAATCCTCCAACTCCCAAAATAGAGTGTCATATCCCCAATTTGACAATTTTTGAATAAAATCTTTCAGATAATCTATTCTGAAAAAAGCAGTATTAAAATCAAAATGGAATGCTTTCATGTTTAATCATTAAGTTCAAATTTGTGTTTTTTATCACGGATCGCACCTACATGACCGTCAAAAAAAGAAGCATTGATATAACCGTGGGCAGGATAATTTCCTGCTTGCAAATTACCGGAATTTATTCTTCCCCTGTAATTATGTGCAACATTGCCGGTAGGATCTCCCCATGAGTCTCCGGTCATTGGAGAAGTTGAAATCCTGCCGATTTTGCTGCGTTTGATCCATGTCGCAAGTGTTTCTGCATATTTGACATTAAATCCATAAGAGGAGAACATCAAAAAAGTATGTGTATGCTTATAAGGATTTTTATCTGAAGGACAAATCAGCATTTTGGTTGATTTCTGTGCATTGTTCAAAGCTGTTGTTTCATCTCCGGAACCTTTGACCAGTTCCCAGCCCGGAAAATATCCGTTAACAGCAAGTATATCAAACCAGTACCCCGCATTGGTACCGAAAACAGCTTTTACTTCAGCAACGCCTGCCCATGCCGGAGGAAGATAATCTTCATTGTCATCGGCATAAAAATTCATTATTGTTGACTGCTGTTTCAAATTATTTACACATATAATACTGCGTGCTTTTTCCCGTGCAGCATTGAGTGCGGGCAGCAGCATGCCTGCGAGAATTGCGATGATAGCAATTACGACCAAAAGTTCAATCAGCGTGAACGCTGATTGAGTGAAGATGTGAAGGTGTGAAGAGTTTGCCTGCGGCAAACGTG
>JAFVPG010000301.1 GCA_017505415.1 Lentisphaeria bacterium
AAAAAGATATTATGAGAGACACAAGAGGTCTCTCATTTTTTATGTCTAAAAACAAAAAGTGGTTTGCCTCTTGATAAAAACGGATTTATGTTAATCCAAGAACAACGAAGTCGCATACTGCGCTTCAAAAATCAGGAGGACAAACCATGAATAATGTATCACAGAAACAGGAAAAAATCTACTTTGGATTGGACATTTCTCAAAAAACTATTGAAATTTTTGCTTTGAAGGGTGAAAAAGGCGTATCTTTTGGCAAAATCCCCAACAATCAAGAGAGTTTAACTGAATTCTTTGCTCAAATTCCGGCAAAACCAGAAACAATAACCGTTGCCCTTGAAACCGGTACTCATTCCGCCTGGATCAGCCGTTTGCTTGAATCACGTGGCTATGAGGTTATTGTCGCACATGCTCGGGATTTGGCATTCATTTACAAAGGTGATAAAAAAAGCGATCGTATTGATGCCGAGAAATTAGCACGCATGACTCGTGCAGATAAAAAGTTACTGCATCCAATCAAAATAATAGATAAAAAAAGACAAGAAGATTTACTGGCAATAAAAGCTCGTGATCTACTTGTTAAGCAAAGAACAGGTATCGTTAATGCTATTCGAGGGTTCCTACGCAGTATGGGAATAGATGACAGCACATACAGTCACGAAGTAATAAATGATATTTATTCTGAATTACCCCAAGAAATACAGGAAAATTTGCGTGGTTTATTTTCATCATTGACTGCCATTGACAATAACATAAAAGAATATGACAAACGAATCAGAAAAATTGCAAAGGATTATCCTGAAACAAAAATATTGCAGCAAATCAAAGGAGTTGGACCATTGATTGCATTAAGTTTTGTTTTAATAATCGGAGATCCACATCGATTCAGTTCCCGTGAATGCAGTTCGTATGTCGGGTTAGTACCTAAACGTGATCAATCCGGCGAAGTTGATAAGCAGCTGGGAATATCCAAATGTGGCAATAAACTTTTGAGAAGGTTGCTTGTACAGGGAGCGCAGTATATCATGGGACCATTTGGCGAAGAATGTGACTTAAAAGATTTTGGAACAAGAATTTCGCAACGTGGTGGCAGTATTGCCAGAAAGAAAGCAAAAGTTGCCGTTGCCCGCAAATTAGCAGTAACAATGTTGAGTTTATGGCGTAATCCGGAAATTCAATACGATCCGCATTTCAAAAGCAACCGTAAAAAACAATGCGCATAAAATTACTTATGACATATTAATTAACCGAAATAAGATAAAAAAATCAATCATTAAAAGAAGATTCTGAAGAATTGCTTTTTGTCCAGTCTTGATGATCTCGGAACAGCCCCAAATCTGATATCGCCAATATCACAAAAAAGATTGTCAAAAAGATTGAAGACATCGGGACGGACATTTATCAGGCGTCGCTTCCGGCAGAAGCATTACAGAACGCGAATAGGAGCAAGACAAAAGCAACCTTTGGGAATCATCTTTTGCTGATTATCAACTTTTTTACGATTTTTTCGCAAATAAAACTTGACAAACAGTCTCTCATAGGAGGGCTGTTGCTTACCTTTTTTTGAGGTTTTGCAGCAGCCTGTTATCTTTTTCAGATTGTTTTATCAGCGGTAGATATTTTCAAATCTGTCGTCATTTTTTATGTCAAAGAGCAGAAAACCTGCAAGAAAGTCTGCAAATTCAATCGGATGAAACTGAACTTTTGCTCCGAGCAGGAATGAAGCTTTCGCTCCGATTGCATAGGGATCTTCATGACGCAGAGTTTCGGGATACATAAAAATATCCATGCATGAAGTATTGGTGTAGTTGAAATATTTGTAAGAACCGAGAAGATTGTCGCGGCGTCTGGCTTCTTTGCCGAAGCAGAGGAAGTTTGCATTGTAATTCGGTTCATTGAAGAAACCGTACTGACGTCCGTGACTCCATCCTGCACTGTATGCATTGCCGACACCTGCACCGATATTTGCATAACGTGTCAAATATACATCAACTCCGCAATCACCGGCATTGAGTTCCACGGTAAAACAGTCTGCAAGGTCGATCAGTCTGTTGGGAAGATACCAGAGGACATTGTATGTAACTGCTTTCCAATTAATCTCTTCATCTTTTGTTATTTTTTCTTCAGCGGGGACGTTGGTCGCCGGAGTTTCATTTGCATGGCAGACTGTGGCAAATATGCAGAATATTGCAAGAGCGATAATCATTTTTTTTAATACTGACATAATATTTTTCCTTTATTTTTAAGTTTTGTGCGAAAACATGTTATAATATAATATGGGCGGTTTGAAATTTCAATAGTTTAAATGTTTTTTTTTGTGAAATAATCTTATATTTACAAAAAAATGAAAACTTTTCTGCTCAAAAAATATAGTTTCGGTATCATGAATAAAAAAGGATTTGCAAAAAATCAATTTGCGGTGTATATTATATATATGTCTAAAATACGTTACAATTACAGCGGCAATTCGGGACGCGGTTATTATTCTCCGAAAAAGTCCGGAAAAAACTTTTGGGTGTTTTTCTGGATAGTCCTTCTTTTTTTCTGCGCATGGGGCGTGTATAAATTGTGTTTCGGTAAAAAAACTGATAACGTGAAAGACGTTCCCGCCGTCGTTGAAATCAGTACAGAAAAAAAATCTGCCGCTTCAGATGAAAAAAATGTAAAAAAGTCTGACAGTGTAAAAAATCCCGTAAAAACAGCTGAAAAAGTTGTAAAAAAAGTGCAGGATATTGAAATTGAGAAAGATGCAGAAAATTATCCGCTCGGTGCAGTGACTCTTGAAAATGTGGTGAAACTGAAAAATACGGAAAATAATAAACTTTTTGCAAAAATGATGGAAGATACGGATTATCAAGGTGCTAAATTGTTGCTCTTGAAAGAGTTGTCAATTTTGAAGAATAAAAAATCACTGTATTTCCGTACGCTTGGTAAATATTTGCGTGCATTGAATAACAAGATTCTTTTCGGTGGTGTCCCCGGCGGAAAAAATGAAAATTATTCTGTTCAGAGCGGAGACAGTTTGAGCCGCATTGCAATCAGGTACAATCTGCCTGTAACTGCCATAATTGAAGCTAATAAACTTAAATCAAGTACCATTTATCCCGGACAGAAATTGCGTATCTACAAAGGAAACTGGCGCATTGAAGTCAGTAAGCTTGCCAAACTTCTCTATGTTTATGACGGAGATGACCTTTTTGCCATTTATGATATAGGTATAGGTAAAGAGGGGCGTACTCCGAAAGGTGATTTTATCCTTACCGACAAAATAGAGCATCCGTCATGGTATTCTCCTGACGGCAGAGTTGTTCCTTATGGAGAGAAGGAGAACGTTCTCGGAACTCATTGGTTGAAGCTTGAACCTGCCGGAAATACTGACAGTGCTTATATCGGTTACGGTATTCATGGTACATGGGATGAGGGAAGCATAACGAAAAGTTTGAGCAACGGTTGTATTCGTATGACGAATGAAGAAGTTGCAGAGCTTTTTAAATATATTCCCCGGAAAACTCCGGTGAAAATTTATTGACAGAAGGATTTTACTATGGCTGAGATATATTTGGATTTTGAAAAACCGATCGTTGAGTTGAATAAAAAACTCGCTGAATTGGAGAAACTCGGTATCGACCATGAGATCGACGTTCAAAAAGAGATCGATGCTTTGCAGGAAAAAATCGCCGCTACTATGCATGAGATATATGATTCTCTCTCCCCGTGGCAGCGTGTGCAGCTTGCCCGTCATCCGGAGCGTCCATACGCAATGGATTATATTGAACGTATTTTCAACAGCTTTATAGAACTTCACGGAGATCGCCGCTTCAGTGATGATAAAGCGATTATCGGCGGTTTTGCACGTTTGAAAAATAAGCCTGTCATGGTCATCGGTACTCAGAAGGGTAGAGATATGAAATCCAATGTCTACCGTAATTTCGGCTGGCCTCATCCTGAAGGATACCGCAAAGCCATCCGTTTGATGCGCATTGCAGAAAAAGCACAGACCCCGATCGTGACTTTTATAGATACTCCGGGAGCTTTCCCCGGTGTGGCATCCGAAGAGCGTCACGTTGGAGAAGCTATTGCTGCCAATATGCGTGATATGTTCTCTCTTACTGTTCCTGTTATTGCCGTTATCATAGGCGAGGGCGGTTCCGGCGGTGCTATCGGTATCGGTGTCGGCAACAGAATATTGATTATGGAGAATGCTTATTATTCAGTTATCACTCCTGAAGGTTGTGCAGCTATTCTCTGGAAGGATCGCAAATTTGCACCTCAGGCGGCAGATGCGTTGAAACTTACTGCTGACAAACTTATGGAATTCGGTATCGCAGATGAGATCATTCCGGAACCAAGAGGCGGTGCGCAGAAAGATCATGCCGCTGCCGCTGAAATGCTCAGAGATGTTCTTGCCCGGAATTTGCAGGAATTGTCAAAACTGTCACCGCAGGAGCTGAAGGAACAGCGTTATAATAAATTCCGTGCTATGGGAAAGGTCGATGAAAAAGTCATCGCAAGTGTCGTCAACGAAGATAATATTTAATTGCAGTGAATAGTTGTATTATGTCTGATTTTGTAGTACGTCATGCTGAATTGAAAGATGTAAGCCGTATTTGTGAATTGCTGAAAATATATTCTGAACAGCATATAGTTCTTGCCCGTGATGAAGCGGATGTTACCTTTTATCTGAAGAATTTTACAGTTTGTGAAATTGACGGCAGAGTCGAGGGGTGTTCCGCACTCCGTGATTTCGGCAATGGATTGTATGAAGTGCGCTCTCTTGTCGTTGCTCCGGATAAAAAAGGCATGGGCATCGGCAGAAAAATGATTGATTTTCAGCTGAAAGTTTTTAGGCAAGCGGCTGAATCTGTACGTATTTTTGCTCTGACTTATCAAGTTGAATTTTTCCGTAAAATGGGATTTGAAGTCGTTGAAAAAGAGCTTTTTCCTGAAAAAATATGGAGCGATTGCATCAAGTGCGCCAAGCGTGAAAAATGTGATGAAATTGCTGTATTGTATGAAATAAAACCCTGATAATAAACATAATATAAAAACAAGGAGATTTAATTATGGCCCGTAAAGTCGTTATCGCAGGTAACTGGAAAATGAACAAAACTGCTTCCGAAGGCAAAGCTCTCGTTGAAGCTCTCAAAGAAACCACCAAAGGCATCTGTCCCAACTGCGCAGACATCATTGTTTGCCCGCCTTTTACCACACTTGTCAGCGTTATTGAAGCTGCTAAAGGCTCAAACATCAAAGTCGGCGCACAGAATATCCACTGGGCAGACAACGGTGCTTTCACCGGTGAAATCGCAGGAAATATGCTCAAGGAACTCGGCGTTGAATATGTTATTATCGGTCACAGCGAACGCCGTCAGTATTTCGGAGAAACTGATGAAACTGTCAACCTCCGCCTCAAAGCTGCTCTTAAAAATGATCTTAAACCCATCGTCTGCATCGGTGAACTTCTTGAAGAACGTGAATCCGGCGCAACTGAAAAAGTTCTTTTCACTCAGCTTGACGGCGGTCTGAAAGACATTTCTGCCGCTGATATGGAAAAAATCATTCTCGCTTATGAACCCGTCTGGGCAATTGGTACCGGCAAAACCGCTACTCCCGATATCGCTGAAGAAACTCACAAATACATCCGCTCCTTCCTTGCTGACAAATACGGCAAAGAAGTTGCAGATAAAATCGTTATTCAGTACGGCGGCAGCATGAAGGCTGAAAATGCCGAAGCTCTTGTCGGTCAGGCTGACATCGACGGCGGTCTTATCGGCGGCGCAGCTCTCAAAGCTGACAGCTTCACTGCCCTTATCGAAAACGCAATCGCCGGCGCAAAAAACAAATAAGGCGATTTAAGAAAATCAGTTGTTGTGTTATAAAAGATGACTGATTTTTTGCAGGGGGAGAAGAAAAAACCTTTTGGCGTTCCACCCGCCTTTTTATAAGGTTCTTTTCTTCCCCTCCTGTCTTGTCCCGCCATAGCCTTCGGCGACGGCGGAACCCTCTCATCTTTTTCCAAACCTTTTAATAGTAATCAATTCTTTTGTAAATATAATCCCATATCATAGAAAAGAATAAAATTAAAGGCTCTGTATTAAATATTGACTGATAATTTGAAAAAACTGAGGGGCTTGGGGTATAGTAAGTTGCGTAAGCAACGAACGGCAATACCCCAACTGTGGCTAATCGCGGTGAAAGATTTGATTCATCATTCCCCAAAAAAGGGGAAGGATGAAGCAAATACTTCACCGCAAATAATGCCTGACATCACCCAGATGCAGACACTCACGCGCCAGCGTCACAAAATGGGGATGGACATCCCCTTGCGGGGGGGCAGG
>JAFVPG010000302.1 GCA_017505415.1 Lentisphaeria bacterium
ATATCCCGGATTTGGGGTTGAATACTCTCTGCATAATCACAGTGATTTCAGCGATGGAGCAAGCAGTATTGATGAAATATGCCGCAAGGGCAAAGAATTCGGTATCAAAGTTCTCGGCATTTCCGACCATTGGTGTGAACCTCCGGTCAATGGTACTGACTGGGCAGAGTGGTGCATGGCGCATGAACGTCTTGATGAATATGTTGAAACTGTGCTTGCTCTCAAAAAGAAATATGAAGATGAAAATTTTTCTTTCAAGCTCGGTCTTGAAGTTGATTTTTTCTATGAAAATTTTGCTGAAACCCGAAAAAAACTGGAACAGTATCCCTTTGATTTTTTGATTGGGTCTGTACATTATGCAGGAACTTTCCCGATTGACCATGATATTGCCGACTGGAATGATTTGACCGCAGAGGAAATTGACAATATCTGTGAAATTTACTGGCATAAAATAAGCGGTGCCGCAGAGAGCGGATTTTTTACATTTATCGGTCATCTGGATCTGCCGAAAAAATTCGGCATGGTCGATGAGGCAAAATATCTGCCGCATGCAATCAAAGTTCTTGATATTTTACAGAAAAACGGCGGTGCAATAGAGATAAATACTGCCGGTTATTTCAAACAATGCGCCGCTCAATATCCTTCAAATGATATTATCCGTGAAGCAAAACTTCGCAAAATTCCGATCGTTATCAGCGCAGATGCTCATCATTGCAATCATCTCAATCGTAAATTCACTGATGCCGTTTGCCTTTCTAATTTTTAACTTGAGTTTATATATTAAGAATAATGTTATTTTGTTAAATACGACAGTGTTTGTGTAATCTATTTTAAAGTATTCTTTTCTTCTTTTTGAAAGAGGGGGCAGGGGAGGAAACTTTTTCTTCTTTTAATCAAGAAGAAAAAGTTTCCTCCCCTGAAAAAAATAAACAAAATAAACTTCGATTTTTGTTTGACATTTTTGCGGAGTGGGGTATATTAATTACTATTGTAACACAGGGGTGCTGTTGTTGTGGTAACAATGGCTGAGATCAAACCCTTTGAACCTGAAACGGGTAATGCCGGCGTAGGAAAGAAAATGAAAAATATATTTATTACACTTTTTATCGTGTGCGATCCGCACCGACATGCCCATAACGGGAGCGAAAAAACGCTCCGGAAAGGATTTCCGGTATGTCTGCGGAAAATATTATCTCAAAAGCAATCATCTCCAAATTCAGTGAAAAACTCATTGACGGTCTGAAACTTGACGTTGCTATTGTCGGCGGAGGACCTTCAGCACTTGTAGCTGCTCATGATCTGGCAGCAGCAGGGTTGAAAACTGCAATCTTTGAACGCAAACTTGCACCCGGCGGCGGCACTTGGGGAGGCGGTATGCTTTTTAATGAAGTTGTCGTTCAGGATGAAGCTCTTTCCATTCTCGATGATTTTAACATCACTCACAAAAAATTGGAAAATGCCGACGGTTATCACACTCTTGACTCTGTTGAAATGGCAAGCGGTCTTATTTTCGGCGCATTGAAAGCAGGAGCAACAATTTTCAATACCGTAAGCGTTGAGGACCTCGTTTTCAAAAATGGTAAAGTCAACGGTCTTGTCATAAACTGGACTCCTGTTGAACGCCTCGGAATGCATGTAGATCCTTTGACTGTCATTGCTGAAAATGTCATTGACGGAACCGGTCATCCCAGTGAGATTCTCAATCTGGCGGTGAAAAAAGCCAAAATCCAGCTCGATACTCCTACCGGTGACATTATTGGTGAAAAGCCGATGTGGGTGGAAAACGGAGAAGCTTCAACTGTTGAAAATACCCGTGAATATTTTCCCGGTCTTTATGCCTGCGGTATGAGTGCCAACAATGTTATGGGCGGCTACCGTATGGGACCGATTTTCGGCGGTATGCTCATGTCCGGACGCAAAGTTGCAAAACTTATCATTGACAAAGGAAATTAAATCAATGAAACGCACTTTGACTGAACGGATAAAGCTGTTTGAAAGTTCGGACATTTATCCGGTTGTAAGTTCGGAGTTTTGTAACGGCCGTGATGTTTGCGATATTGTCGCAAACATCGCCCGTGCCGGGGCAAAAATCGTTCAAATACGGGAAAAAAATCTCTCTGACTGCGCTATGTTTGAATTGGTTGCAAAATGCAAACTTATCACTTCTCAATATTCAATGCTGCTGATAGTCGATGATCGTTTGGATATTGCTATGGCTGCCGGAGCTGATGGAGTGCATCTGGGGCAGGATGATTTCCCGTTGCCGGAGGCAAAAAAGCTTGCACCTGAGATGCTTTTCGGCATTTCAACTCATAATGAAGCAGAAATACAAAAGGCTTTGGCAGAGCAATGTTCTTATTTGAATATCGGTCCTATGTTTCCGACCGGAACCAAAAGTGTGGCATGCGGAGCATTGGGATTTGAAAAAATATGTGAATTGAAAAAACAGGTCACATGTCCTTTCTCGGTCATGGGCGGTATCAAGGAAAAGCATTTGGAAATGCTTGTTGCAAACGGCTTCAGACATATTGCCATGGTTACGGAAATCACTCAAGCCGCAAATGTTATGGAAAAAGTCAGCAATTTAAGAAAAATCATACGTGCAAGGGGAGGGGATTATGAATCATAAATACCGTCCGGCAGTATTGACGGTTGCCGGAAGTGATTCCGGAGGAGGGGCGGGAATTCAGACTGATTTACGGACGTTCAATGCGTTTAAAGTTTACGGCTGTTCTGTAATAACCGCAGTTACTGCTCAAAATCCGAATGAGGTACGCCGGGTTGATATTATGCCTGTCGATTCTGTCAGAAATCAGTTTGAAACTGTGCTTGATGTAATGCCGGTACATTTTGCCAAAACCGGAATGCTCGGCAGCAGAGAAATTGTTGAATGTACGGCAGAACTTGCAGAGAAATACGGATTGAACCTGATTGTTGATCCGGTGATGGTTTCAACTTCAGGAGTGAAACTCCTGGAGGATTCGGCGATTGCTGCGATGTGCGGAAAGCTTTTTTACCATGCCGCATGGATAACCCCGAATATTCCTGAAGCAGAATTTATTTGCAATAAAAAATTGACAACTCCTTCTGACTTGGCGGAGGCTGCTGTATATCTTCATGAAAAATACAAATGCAATGTCATTTTGAAAAGCGGTCATGCTTTGAGTGGAGATTATGTAACAGATGTTGTCTGTTATGAGGGTGAGCTTTTCGCATTGAGTTCTCCGGAAGTGAATATCCGAAAAAACACGGCACATGGGACAGGCTGTACATTAAGTGCGGCATTAACCGCAGCTTTTGCACTTGAATTGGATTGGCAGGATGCAGTCAAAACTGCAAAAGGATTTGTCTACGGCGCACTTCTTGAATGTGCTGCATTGACTGAATCGCTTTCTCAAATGTATCCTCCTGAAAAAAATTACATTGACACTGTAACTCTTAAAAAGATTTGAATATTTATGTTTTTTTGAAACTGGTCTAATTTTTGATGTGTTTTTTTAGTATATCAGGAAAAAAAGTATATCAAAAATACAAAAAAAAGCTTTTTCAGTCTTGAAAAATAATAGTGTGTGTTATATTCTATATTGAAAAGATATATCAACTGGAATATATAGTATGAAAAAATATGAAGTTTTCAAGATTCTGAGAAATCGCATTATGTGCGGTAAATATTATGCAGGAGAAAAACTTCCGGGAGAGCCTGATTTGGCAGCTGAACTCGGAGTATCCCGTATGACTTTGCGCAGTGCATTACAGATGCTTCGTCAGGCAAGGATGATCAGAACTGTTGACCGCAGTGGAAATTATATTACTGATTATGACCGGATTCAGAAAAAATATCTGGTA
>JAFVPG010000303.1 GCA_017505415.1 Lentisphaeria bacterium
AAACAATATTATGTCATGCTGTTTCAGATTGTTTTACTTATTTTACGTATAATATACCGTGCAAGGGTACAAAAGCAAATTGCAAAAATAAAAAAAATTCAAAAATACCTTGAATACAACTCAGGATAATTATTATACTGAACAAAAAAAGATATTATAAAAAATCTCTTGCATCTCTTATAATATCTTATTGAAAATATCTATACGATTTAGTTATTTTTCCTGATTGATTACGGTAATGATGCGCTGCGGCAAAGGAATGTTCAAACCGGCATCTTCGAGAGAGGATTTGAGCTGTTCTTTGATTTGCCAGTAAGCGTCCCAGTATTTGTCATTTGCCGCCCAGAAACGGATCGTCAGATTAACTCCGTTTTCCGCAAGGTCGTTAACCAGAACTTCGGGAACAGGGTCCTGCAGGACAAGTTCATTTTTGCGGAGCATTTCACGCAATGATTCCAAAGCCTTCGGCAGAGAATCGCCGTATGCTATACGCACGTTGATAACGGCACGGCGCATTGGATTGCGGGAATAATTGGTGATTGAGCCGCTGAAAATCGTATTATTGGGAACTGCAACGAAAATACCTTCAAAAGTTTCCATGACAGTGGAAAAAAGTCCGATCTCTTTAATGGTGCCGGTCACACCGCCGCAGCAGACAAAATCTCCAGTTTTGTAGGGACGAAGAACGATAAGCATTACTCCGGAAGCAACATTGCTGAGAGAATCTTTCATTGCCAGACCGACAGTCAGACCGGCGGCACCGAGTACGGTCAGCACACTTGCGGTATTGAATCCGAAAAGTTCAAGTACGATAAGGAATGCAATTATCCATATCACTGTCCGGGCAGTATTGTAAAATACTTTCAATATGGAAACATCTATTGAATGTTCTTTCTTTTTGGGATTGAGAATAAGTTTTTTGGCAATTCTGACACAGATTCCGGCAATTAAAATTATAATCAGAGAGAATAATACACATTCTGCCAATTCCCATATCAAATCCTGATTGGCTTTCATAAAGTCATTAAAAAATTCTTTCATGGCATTGTACTGTTCCCGGGGGCTTACCAGATTTTCATTCATAATTTTGCTCCTTTGGTTATTTGCTGTATTCTAAAATAGCATAATGATACAAATATTACAAATAAAAATATGTTGTTTTATTGAAAAAAAATATTGAAATATTATTGTTATGATGTATATTCACAGACAAACTTTTTTATATGAGGTGTTGTATGATGAAAAAAATTCAATGGCGTGAACCTCATGGGGCGCAAACTTCATTTCTTTTTGCCGGAGATTTCTGTCCCAGAGAGGAAAACAGTGATTATATTGCTGAAAATGCAGTAAATTTAACTGAAAATATCAAATCTGTTTTTGATAATGCCGATTACAGGATACTTCAATGGGAAACTGCGGTCACAGAAGGCGGGTATCCAATCGTCAAGGACGGTCCGAACCTGCGCTGTAAAGCATCATGTCTGAATTTTGCCAAAGCTCTCAATATAGACATAAATCTGCTTGCCAATAATCATGTCGGTGATTACGGTCCGGAGGCGGTCATTGAAACTCTTGAACATCATAAAAAGGCAGATATTATGACTGTCGGGGCGGGAAAAAATCTGGAAGAAGCATGCAAACCGTTATTTTTGAATACTCCTGCCGGCAGAACCGCCATTATAAATATCGCCGAAAATGAGTTCGGCATAGCGACTGAAAACAGCGCCGGTGTCGCACCGCTTGATCCTTTTGAAAATATTCAGTTGATAAAAAAAGTACGCAAGGAAACAGATATTCTTATTGTCGCCATACATGGTGGTCATGAACATAATCCTTTTCCGTCACCCCGCATGACGAAAACTTACCGGGCATTTGCCGAAGCCGGTGCAGATATTGTTTTCAACTGTCATACACACTGTATGGGAGGTACTGAACTTCATAATAATGTTCCGATCATTTATTCGCCCGGCAACTTTTATTTCCCGATGCGCGTCGGTGGTGCTGTCGGCTGGAGATTCGGTTATCTTTCAAAATTCTATTGCGATGCCGAAGGATGTTTTGCGTACGAAATAATTCCGTATACGTTTGATTTCAATAATATACGTCTGCTTGATGAAGAAGAGTCAACAAGAGTCAGCAGACATTACCATGAAATTTGTGACATCATTCAGGACAGAGATAAAATCAAAAAACTTTTTGATGCATGGTGCTGCGGCAATGCAGGTCATTGTTATCTTGCAGCTGTCAATCGTACACACGAAGCGGATTATCCTCCGGTCTGGGGTGATGATGAGGTCATCAGACGCTGGACAAATGTCAAAAATATTTTCAACTGTGAATCTCATGCTGATTTGCTCCGCAATTATCTTTATATTATTTCAATGAAAAAAATTGATGAGGCAAAACAGTACACTCCGCTTTTGGAAAAATATGCCAATTTTGAATATATGCAGGATTTACTTGCGCAACGTAAAGATACTTTTTAATACATAACTTTTGAGGTGAAAAAATGTTTGAAAACTCAGTCCAGGAATTTTATTTACAGAAAGTAAAAAAAGTTTACAACGACCGCAAAAAACGCCTTGCCGCTGTCAAAACCCGCAAACAGGCTCTTGCCTACATCGCAGATGTACGCAAAAAAATCGCAAAATCTTTCAACCTCCCCAAGACCAAATGCCCCCTCAATCCGCAATTTGTCAAAGAACAGCAGATCAACGGCATTACTGTCAAAAATGTCATCTATGAGAGCCGTAAAGATTTCCCCGTTACCGGATTGCTCGCACTGCCGGAAGGTTCCGGCAAACATCCGGCAGTCATTGTTCTTTGCGGTCACGCTGAAGAAGGAAAAGCATCTGTCACTTATCAAACTGTCGTAATGAATCTTGCAAAACAGGGATTTGTCGCCCTTATCATCGACCCCATCGGTCAGGGAGAGAGACACCAGTTCGACAAAATTATCGGCTGTACCACTGAACATAATTTTCTCGGCAAGCCCATTTATATGAACGGAGAATATTTCGGTGCATGGCGCGCCTGGGATGCGGTCAGAGGGATTGATTTCCTCAAAACTCTCCCCGAAGTCGATGCAAAACAAATTGCTGTGACCGGTAATTCCGGCGGCGGTACAATGACTACTTTTGTAAACGCTCTCGTTCCCGATCTCTGCATGGCGGCTCCGAGCTGTTATATCACTACATGGCTCCGTGAAGTTGAAAATGAATTGCCTGCTGATATTGAACAAATGCCCCCGAGAGCATTGGAATTCGGGTTGGATATGGCTGACTTTGTTATTGCCCAGGCTCCGCGTCCGACCCTCATTCTCGGTCAGAAAAATGACTTTTTCGATCCGCGCGGCACTGTTGAAGCCTGTGAAGATGCCAAACATATTTATAAATTGCTCGGCGCAGAAGATGATGTTCAGGTTTTCATCGGCCCTGACAGTCACGGTTATCATCTTGCCAACCGCGAGGCAATGTACTCTTTCTTCAATAAATATGCTTTCGGCAAAGATGGAAAAACCGCAGAAGATGCCTCTTTGAAAGTTCTTGACGAAGCAGCTTCTTACTGTGCCAATGACGGAGCGATTTTCAAACAGTCAAAATACCGCAAGGTTTTTGATTTGTCAGCTGAAAAAGCGGCTGAACTGACAGAAAAACGCAAAGATCTTGACAAAGATTCTTTGCGCAGAAAACTGGCAAAAATTCTCAGTATCGGCAAAGTGGAAGTTCCCTATTACCGTATTCTCCGTCCAGGACGTCAGTTTGACGGTAAATGTGAAACTTTTGCCCGCTGGGGACTTGAAACTGAGCCTGAAAGAGTTATGTCAGTCCTCAAACTTTATAATGAATTCTATTATAATTATATCCCTGATGCAGATGAAGCAACGCTTTATATCTCTCATCTTGACGCTGATGTTGAAGTTCGTAATAACGGCGGTTTCGAGCGCAAAGAGTTCCTTTTCGCTCTTGATGTCAGAGGTGTCGGCGAATTGAAACCCTCCGGCTGTGACAGATATTCCCGCAAATTTTTCGGTCAGTATCTCTTTGACTATCACTTTGCCTCTCTCGGCGTGATGTTCAATAAGCCTGTCCTCGGCGGCAAAGTGCGTGATATTCTGTGTGCGCTTGAACTTTTGAAAGCCAAAGGTGTCAAAAAAATCACTCTCAAAGCAGAAGGTCAGGGAACTGTGCCTGCTCTTATTGCCGCATTCCTTTCTGATATTCCCGCTGCAGTAGAATTGAATAATATGCCGGAATCATGGAAGTCAATGGCTGAAAAACAGCAGACTTTCTGGCCGCTCTCTGCGATGGCATACGGAATTATCGGAGTGACAGATTTTGATGTTTTGCGTAAACACATCAAGAATCTCAAATACACCGTTGCTTCCGAACCGCAGCAGGATTGAAACTTATAAGGGGTGTTGTAAAATTGTTTTGCAATACCCCTGCTGTTTATGGTTGAGTCAGCGGGCGTAAAATTTTGCTGAAAATCAGTCTGTATTCAGAGTACAACCGATTTTCAGCTCAAACATTATAGAATGATTATTGTCTGAAATAATAATACTGAGAGTTATATGCTTTCACGCGGGATGAATTTACACGGCAGACTTTCCGGGAGGTCGTATTTTTCTCCATTAAGTTGGGCAAGCAATGCTCCAACGGCGTGAGATGCTGCATCTCTTAAAGGGCGGCGGACAGTTGAGAGCGAAGGGGTGGCGCACTCTGCCGCATGAATATTGTCAAATCCGACGACAGCCAGATCTTCCGGAATTCTGATATTCAATTTGTCGCAGTTCTGGATCGTGCGCATGGCAATAAAATCATTTAAATGCAGCATGGCACTGCAATCTGGATGTTTTTGGAAAAAATCTTTGAAATCCTCTATTGACGGAGAGGTTATATTCCATATTTTTTCTTCGCCGAAGTTTTTGACAAACTCTATGTAACGCTGTTCAAAAGCATCGCCGAGAGTCGTTTGATAAAATATTTCTTTATGCCCCTGTGATTGTAAATAATTTATCGCTTCACGGACGGCGGTACGATAATCATAATGCAGTATTTTGCCGGGAATGGAGGCTGTCGGATGTGTATTCAAAATAACGACCGGACTGAAAGTTCTGCATATTTCTTCAGAAAATTCCTGGTCGTAATATCCGCTTACGATTATGGCATCACAGCCGCGTTCTTTCAGCATTCTGATATTGTGCAGCGTATTTGCCCGTTCGACTGAAAAAGCGACAAAAACCTGATATTTTTCTGCTGATGCCGCATCGAATACCGCCAGCATTTCGTTCTGTGAAACTTCTGTACGCAATGCTTCGGAAACGTAACCTATGATATTGCTCTTGCCGGTACGCAAACTGCGTGCGATAGCAGAACCGTGATAGTCCAGTTCGATGACCGCAGCATCAATTTTTTTGCGTGTTTCTTCGGACATTCTGGCGCTGGGGCGGCGATTCAGATAATTTGAGACCAGAGCGACGGAAACGCCTGCTTTCTGTGCAATATCTTTCAGTGTTGTTTTTTTCATATTTATATAAATTCAAGGAGTTTGTGAAAATGAAGGTTATTCAGTGAAAACCTTCAAAAAATTCTCAAACTCCTTAATTGTTATTCCGTCATGGAGATGGAAATTATTCCATGAATGAAGTCAGATCTTTGACTTCACCATCCATGATTGAGTTGTAAACTGCATCACCGACAGAAATTGAACGGAGACCGTCAACAGATTTTGCCAGGATGTCAAATTTGCGGTCAGGCACTTCACCGAGGAAAATGTCTTCGAGGATGAGGGGATCGCCGCCGCCGTGTCCGCCGTCATTTTTGGGAACATGAATGCGTTCACGACCTTCAAAAATCGGGAAATAATCAATGTACTGTGTGCCGCCGTCTTCATGAACGGGAGGCAGAGCCATTGCTCCCATACCCACAAATTCTCTGGTTTCAATACGGCCGTGAGTACCGTTGATGGCGAGATGATAACCTTCATAGGGGGTTGAAAAGTTGGCGGAATAGTTAAGCAATGCGCCGTTTTTGTATCTTACATTGGCAACGATGGTATCGTGAATATTGATTTCGCTGTCAAAAATACACATATCGGGGCGGTAAGTGGTGAAAAGTTTGCGGGTAGTCTGGAATGCGGTCAAATGGTCATCTTTGATTGCAACTTCGCTGTTGCGGGTAGTCCAGCGTTTTTTGTAGGGGCACTGCATTTTTTCGGGGCATCCGGTGCAGTGACGTCCGTCTTTTTTGGAGGGGTTGAAAACGCCGTTGGGACCGTAGTGATTGAGAGCGCCGAAAGCATGAACAGCTTCAGGAATACCGCTGATCCACCAGTTTACGAGGTCGAAATGGTGACTTGCCTTGTGGATTGACAAGCTGCCGGAATTTTCACGTTTGCGGTTCCAGCGGTTGAAATAACTTGAGCCGTGGGCAATATCAATGTACCATGTGAGGTCGACATGGGTAACTCTGCCGATTTTACCGGAATTAACGAGGTCTTTGACCTTGGTATGGACGGGGTTGTAGCGGTAATTGAATGTGCAGATTACTTTACCTTTTGACTGTTTTTCCACGGCGCGGATTTCAAGAGCATCGGCAGTATTGGTGGTCATGGGTTTTTCGCAGATGACATCGAGATCATTTTTGAGAGCGAGGATGACATAATTTTTGTGGGTGCAGTCCATGCTGGTGACGATGATTGCATCGGGTTTCTGTTCGGCGATCATTTTGTCAAATTCGTCGGGCATGTAAGTTGCGACATCTTTGGTTTCGGGAATATCTTCTTTGCAGATTTGGAAGCGGAGGGGGTCAATATCGAGCATACCGACGAACTCTGCGACATGGGCAAAATTTTTGACCATAGGTCTGATATACATGGCTAATGCACGGCTTGAAACGCCGCAAACGGCATATCTTTTCTTCATTTTTAACTCCTTTGTTTTTTGATATTAAAATGCTTTAACGATATAGCAGTTTTGTAAAATAAATATAGCACTGCTTTCTTAAAATGCAAATATTTTTCGACAAAAAATATCCGGCATTTGAGTTTTGCAATATGTAAACGAATGAAAAATTGCAAAAAAATTGTGACTTTTCTGAAAAAATCAAAAAAAATGACAACAGAATCTTGATTTTGTCAAAAAATATGATATTTTATTTGTAATGATAAAATATCCAAGGGGGTATAATATGACTGAAGCAACACCGAAAACTTTGTTGAAGATAAAGAACTTATATTCTTCTTTTCATGGTAATTACATACGCATTGCAGACTGTATCCTGTACAATCCGGGTTTGCTCATTATGGACAAGGTTTCT